>NZ_JBJHPB010000029.1:0-61380 GCF_059412285.1 Vibrio sp. CB1-5
TACGTACGGTTCTGTAAGAGGGATGAGGCGGTAACGCCTCACCCTACTTGATATGACTAACGTTCTATATCCTTCTAAACGTTTAATTTTTGTAAACTCCAACATAGAGTATTCAATCATTGGCTGATATAATGTTGTGATGCACATCAAATAATGATGGCGTGCAAAGTAGTGTGGGAAGCCCTACTTTCCCATATCGTCATGTCTCTTAGAGACTCTTTGTTTACCAATACAAACGGAAAAGTAATGAAAAGCAAATTGTATGCAGGCGCACTATGTGCGGCGACTCTCTTCACTACCCCGGCGTTTGCAGCCAACGAAGAACTTTACTTCTACAACTGGTCTGAATACATTCCTAGCGAAGTACTAGAAGACTTTACGAAAGAAACCGGCATTAAAGTCATCTATTCTACTTACGAATCCAATGAGAGCATGTATGCGAAATTAAAAACGCAAGGCTCTGGCTACGATCTCGTAGTTCCTTCTACCTATTTCGTGTCTAAGATGCGTAAAGAAGGCATGCTTCAAGAGATCGACAAAGAAAAGCTAGCTCACTACCAAGATCTGGATCCAAACTATCTAGACAAGCCTTTTGACCCAGACAACAAATTCTCGATTCCTTATATCTGGGGCGCAACCGGTATTGGTATCAATACAGACATGCTAGACCGCTCAGCAGTTAGTTCATGGGGTGACCTATGGGATCCTCAATGGGACGGTCAGTTGATGATGATGGATGACTCCCGTGAAGTATTCCATATCGCCCTAACCAAGCTTGGCTACTCGCCAAACACCACTAATCCAGACGAAATCAAAGCTGCATACGAAGAGCTTAGAAAGTTAGTTCCAAACGTATTGGTGTTCAACTCAGATTTCCCAGCTAACCCATACCTAGCAGGCGAAGTATCACTGGGTATGCTTTGGAATGGCTCAGCTTACATGGCTCGCCAAGAAGGCGCTTCTATCGAGATCGTATGGCCTGAAAAAGGCACGATCTTTTGGATGGATAGCCTAGCGATCCCTTCAGGTGCGAAAAATACAGAAGCCGCTCACAAGATGATTGACTTCCTACTTCGCCCAGAAAATGCTGCGAAAATTGCGGTGGAAATTGGTTACCCAACACCAGTGAAAACAGCTTATCCGCTACTGCCAAAAGAATTTGCCGAAGATCCAAACGTGTTCCCACCTCAAAAAGTGATGGACTCGGGTACTTGGCAAGATGAAGTTGGTGAAGCTGGCGCGCTTTACGAAGAATACTTCCAGAAGCTAAAAGTCGATAACTAATTTCTAGTATTGACTAAAGACAAAGCCCTCCTACTGGAGGGCTTTGTTATATCTAGTTTTCCTAAAAGTCGTCATCCCCTTGAAAAAGGGGATCTTCTATAGCGCGCTTTAGCCAACTTCAATGACTGTTACCACCCTGCACGCTTCGGGAGATCCTCGATGTCTCGAGGATGACGTAATGGTGGTATAGCACAATACACTACAGGTAATACGTAGTAGGTTTGGTTTTAAGCAGTATTACCTTGAGTCTGCAACTCTAAAATCTCTTTGACCAATTTCGGTACTTCAATACTCGCCTTTCCATAGCGCTTCTCTTCAAATTCACTCTGTACTGCGCTTGGCTCAAGATTAATCTCTATGGTATGAGCGCCATGCATTTTAGCGTCATGAACAAATCCCGCTGCTGGATATACAACACCAGATGTGCCAATGGAAATAAACAGATCAGCTTTCTCAATAGCAGCGTAGATATCCCCCATTCGAAGTGGCATCTCACCGAACCAGACAATATGCGGTCTCATTTGAGATGGAATTTGGCAGCAGTGGCACAAGTCGCCAGTCAGGATATCTTCTTTGGTGTCAATAACCTGCCCTGACTCCTCACAGCGTGATTTGAGCAGTTCACCGTGCATGTGAATGATGTTTTCGCTTCCGCCTCGCTCATGAAGGTTGTCAATATTTTGAGTGATAACAGTAACTGTGCCATCTAACTCTTTTTCAAGATTTCCTAACGCGATATGAGCGGCGTTAGGCAAGATGGACTCCTGTTGGAGCTTTCGGCGACGTTGATTATAAAAATTTTGAACAAGTTCTGGATTACGTACAAAACCTTCAGGAGTGGCCACGTCTTCAATTCGGTGGTTTTCCCAAAGTCCGTCTTGTGCACGGAATGTTTGAATACCTGATTCCGCAGAAATACCCGCACCGGTCAAAACAACGACATTTTTATAGGGAAACTTCATAGACCTTCCTTGTGCTGACTTATTGTTGTACCAATAAGAGTAACATGGAACGAATAACATCAATAGTTTTAGGGATTAGACCATGGTCTAATCCCTGCGTTATTTCAGTTACTTAGAAGTATTGGGATAAGACTAGTCTTCGTTTGTGGCTGAGATCTTATGAATCGCCAAGTCTGCGCCTTTGTATTCATCTTCTTCAGATAGACGCAAGCCTGTGACCTTATCAAGAATGCCATATACCAGACCGGCTCCAATCACAGCAACAACGATACCAGCAGCTGTGCCAACCAGTTGGGAGGCGAAGCTCACACCACCCAGACCGCCAAACGCCTGCTGACCAAATATGCCTGCTGCGATACCGCCCCAAGCGCCACAGAGCCCGTGTAAGGGCCATACACCCAATACATCATCGATTTGTGTTTTATTCTGTAGATAGGTGAATACCCAAACGAACAATGCGCCTGCAACACCACCAGTAATTAGAGCACCAATAGGATGCATCAAATCCGAACCAGCACAAACCGCCACTAAACCCGCTAACGGTCCATTATGGATAAAACCAGGGTCATTTCTGCCCGCAAACAGAGAAGCTAAGATGCCACCTACCATCGCCATCAGTGAATTCATTGCAACAAGACCACTAATGCCTTCGAGCGTTTGCGCAGACATCACGTTAAATCCAAACCAGCCAACACTTAGGATCCACGCCCCCAAAGCCAAGAAAGGAATATTAGAAGGCGCAAAGTTGGTGTGTTTACCAGCGCGAATACGTCCTTTTCGCATGCCAAGGAATATCACTGCAACCAAAGCAATCCATCCACCAACACCATGAACCACCACTGAACCAGCAAAATCATGGAAACCTACACCGAACGTTGACTCTAAAAGGTTCTGAAAACCAAAGTTACCATTCCAAATCATGCCTTCGAATAGCGGGTAGACAAGACCCACGGTAAAAAATGTCGCTAGCAGCACAGGGTAGAACCTTGCACGTTCTGCAATACCTCCGGAAACAATTGCGGGAATCGCCGCTGCAAACGTCAATAAGAAGAAGAATTTCACGAGCTCATAGCCATTTCCCTGCGACAAGGTTTCCGCATCCGCGAAAAATGTACCGCCGTAAGCAACCCAATAGCCAATAAAGAAATAGGCAATCGCAGAAACGCCAAAATCCGCTAGGATTTTCACTAGCGCGTTTACTTGGTTTTTATGCCTTACCGTCCCCACTTCTAAAAATGCAAACCCAGCGTGCATTAAGAACACCATAATGGCACCCAATAGTAAGAAAAGCGTATCAGAACTCTGAGTGAGTGTTTGTACTGCACCATGTACGTGCTCTACAGAGGGGGTCATAAGTCGATTACTCCTTTATCGTTTAGTTATGACACGCACCAAAAACGTGCCACATCTTCTTGCCTTACACCATTTTGGTGAGGGCGATTTTTACTGAACGACAGATACAGCAAAGAACGTTCCAAATTAACAGAAATAACAGAACTAAATTTAAGCCATTGATTAATAACAAACAATAATGGCGTTAATTTTGAAAAATTACGACGTAGAGCGCCTTTGTTGCACCACAGGAGGGAAGACGCACCAATTTGGAGTGCACTAATAAGTTGCAATTATGTTGCGAAAAATTTATCAGTCAATAAAAAAGGAGTTGTAGCTAACTACAACTCCTTTTCGATAGACCTACCAATATTTAAGGTAGATGCTTAATAGGCTCAGCGCTTTCACCAAACGTCATTGGTACGTTTTGCTTCAGTTTGTTCATGCCCGCAAACATACGAATAATCCAAACAACAATAGCGACTGACGCAAACAGCATACCTACATAAGGAATGAAATTAGCGATTTGATCGAGCCAAGTTGCCTGATACCAATAATGCGTAACGCCTTTGAGCAAGCCGTTAGAGGTTGCTACGGTGACGATTAACACGACAAAGAAGGTTAGATTGAGAAAGAAAGTTCTAATCAACCCATAGTAATGAGAGTTAATCACATCACTATCCTCACCTTTGTCCAAACGATAACCCGCATAGACAATAGCAATAACGCCTGAGATTAATAACGTAAAAGGCGTAAAGAGGCTAAGAATGTAAGCTATCCAAATACCTTTGTGTTGTTGGTGCATATCTTAGTGCTCTCCTTTAGCTTAGATCGCTTCGCGTCTTGCCATCAACGCCAGATGAAACGGACTCTTCTTTTGGCTTGGGGTTGTCCAACTCATGTTTGACTTCCTCATACCAAAGATCGTGATGCTCTTTTGCCCAGGTTTCATCAACTTCACCTGTTACCATACCTTCTAACGCCCCTTCCATCCCGAACAAGCCGATGTAAATATGGAAAATGAAACCACAGATCAGTATCAGTGCCGCCAGCATATGGATTAGGTTCGACCATTCCATATCGCGACGTGTTTGACCAAAAATAGGGAAATCAAGAATAAGACCACTGGCGGCGACAACAGCACCAACAATGATCAGCATCCAAAACAGAACCTTCTCACCCGCATTGGAGAAGCCAGCAGAGGGGTGACTGCCTTTGTGCTTGCCTGCCATACCGCCAAGTTTCATAAACCACTGTACATCCACCTTAGTGAAAATCGATTTACTCCACCACTTAAACAGCAAGGCAACCAGTAGCACTAAGAACATTGGCCCCATATAGTTATGATACTGCTTCGCCAAATAAACAGTCCAGCCCCATAAGTCTGTCGGCACATAAGGCTTCATAAAGTGCTTACCGTAGACCAGCATCAGGCCACTAAAAGCAAGCGTTAGAAAGACAAACGCCATACTCCAGTGAAGCGCTCTGTCCATTCGGCTCCATCTTTGCAGTTTACGCCCAGTTCTCGCGCCAGATAGCTTCATTGGACCACCAATGAAATACGCGAGCATCACTAGCGTAATACTGCCGAAAATGGCCACTGCACCCGCAGGAGACATCCACTTTTCTTTCAAGATATACCACGTTTCACCAGGCGTACTGATCAACACACCGTGTTCAGGAGACGCAGAGGTGGTTGTCCCCTCTACCCCTTCTTTCACCATGCGCCAATAGTCAGCACCAGCAAGCTGTGTCATCTCACCTTGAACAACTTTATTGCTTTTACTTTCTTCAGCATGAACGCCAAACGACATCACAAGAACCACTGCTGCCAACACTGGCAGCAGTAATTGGAAGACAGAGCCAAGCAAACCTTGTTGTTTAGACAAAATAGCCATCGCTCTCTCCATTAGCTTTTAGTCGCATCGTAAGCTAGGTCATTACCATCGGTCCAACCTGCATCTTTCGCACCGCGTTCAACCACACGTTGACGGAAGATATCCGATACTTTCGCTGCATCACCAGCGAGTAGAGCTTTGGTTGAACATAGCTCTGCACACATCGGTAGCTTACCTTCAGCAATACGGTTTGCGCCGTACTTAGCGCGTTCTTCTTCTGAATTGTCTTCAGTTTCAGGGCCGCCAGCACAGAACGTACATTTATCCATTTTACCGCGTTCACCGAATGCCGCTTGTTTCGGGAACTGAGGCGCACCAAACGGACACGCAAACAAGCAGTAGCCACAACCGATACAGAGATCTTTGTTGTGAAGCACAATGCCATCTTCTGTACGCTCAAAACAGTCCGCAGGACATACCGCCATACATGGCGCGTCGGTACAGTGCATACAAGCCACAGAGATCGAGTTTTCACCTGGAAGACCATCGTTCAAAGTAACCACACGACGACGCTGGATGCCCCATTGAAGCGCATCGTCATTTTCGTTTTTACATGCCGTGACACAGCCGTTACATTCAATACAACGTTTGGTGTCACATAGGAATTTCATATTAGCCATTAGGTGACTCCTTACGCTTTCTTGATGTTACAGAGAGTGACTTTGGTTTCCTGCATTTGAGTCACTGGGTCATAACCATAGGTGGTTGCCGTGTTAGCCGCTTCACCGATGACGTAAGGCACGGTACCCTCTGGATACTTATTGGTGAGGTCTTCACCTTGGAACTTACCGCCAAAATGGAATGGAATGAACGCCAAACCCGGTTTCACGCGAGGTGTCACCATTGCTTTCACCTTAATACGGCCTTTCTCTGCACCTTCAACCCAAACCATGTCCCCGTCTTTGAAGCCAATGTCATTCGCATCTTTCGGGTTCACCTCAACAAACATTTCACGTTGAAGTTCAGCTAGCCACGGGTTAGAACGAGTTTCTTCACCACCACCTTCGTACTCAACCAATCGACCTGACGTTAGAACGATTGGATATTCGCCGGAAACGTCTTTGTCTTGAATGGATTTGTACATGGTAGGAAGACGGTAGATCGACTCTTTGTCATCCCATGTTGGGTAATCTGCGACTAGATCACGTCTTGGCGTGTAAAGTGGCTCACGGTGCAAAGGCACTCGGTCTGGGAATGTCCAAACAATCGCACGCGCTTTGGCATTACCAAAAGGCATACAGCCATGCTTAATCGCTACGCGCTGAATACCGCCAGATAAGTCCGTCTTCCAGTTTTTACCTTCTGCAGCTGCTTTTTCTTCCGCAGTTAAGTCATCCCACCAACCCAATTGTTTGATGAGTTTATCGGTAAACTCTGGATAGCCATCTTCTAGTTCACAACCCAAGGAATAGCTATCTTCAGCAAGCAGACTATTGCCTTCGAACTCAACACCAAAACGAGCACGGAAGTTACCACCACCGTCAGCGACTGCTTTCGATGTATCATAAAGAATGTGAGTACCAGGGTGCTTCATCTCTGGTGTGCCCCAGCATGGCCAAGGTAGACCGTAGGTTTCACCATTGATTGGGCCACCTTCCGCTACTAGTGAAGTCTTGTGGAACGTATGCCAGTTTTGTTGGTGCGCTTTAATACGCTCTGGACTTTGGCCTGTGTAACCAATCGTCCACATGCCTTTGTTAAACTCACGAGTAATGTCTTCGATATTTGGCTGATTGTTTTCAACCGCAACATTTTTGAATAGCTCTTTCTCGAAACCTAACTTCTTAGTTAGAAGGTACATGATTTCGTGGTCAGGCTTAGAGTCGAACAGAGGCTCAACTACCTTGTCTCGCCATTGAAGCGAACGGTTCGATGCCGTAACAGAGCCGTAAGTTTCGAATTGCGTTGTTGCCGGAAGCAAATAGACGCCATCAGTACGGTTGTTCATTACCGCGGCATGTGTTGGATACGGGTCAACGATCACCATCATATCCAGCTTCTGCATGGCTTTTTGCATCTCTACGCCACGCGTTTGCGAGTTAACTGCGTGACCCCAGTAGAACATGGCACGAATGTTATCGTTCTGCTCGATGTTGTCTTTGTTCTCAAGAACACCATCTATCCAACGAGACACTGGAATGCCCATATTGTTCATTGGTTTTTTGCCACGATATTCATTTTGGTCAAAACGAGCTTTCACCCACTCGTAATCAAGATCCCACACCTTTGCCCAGTGTTTCCATGAGCCTTCCGCAAGACCATAGTAGCCAGGTAGAGTATGTGATAAAACGCCTAGGTCTGTTGCACCTTGAACGTTGTCGTGACCACGGAAGATGTTAGCACCACCGCCAGACTTACCGATGTTGCCCAGAGCAAGCTCGAGTACGCAGTAAGCACGTGTATTGTTGTTACCAGTGGTGTGCTGAGTACCACCCATACACCAAATAATACTGCCAGGTCGGTTTTCAGAAAGGATTTTCGCCGCTTTATAAACATCTGCTTCGCTAACGCCAGTGACGCGCTCCACTTCTTCTGGATTCCATTTCGCCACTTCAGCACGGATCTCATCCATACCGTAAACACGTTGGCGGATGAACTCTTGATCTTCCCATTTGTTTGCGAAGATATGCCACAACAAACCCCAGATAAACGCCACATCGGTACCAGGGCGCAGCGAGCAATAGTGGTTGGCTTTTGCAGCGGTGCGAGTACGACGAGGATCGGCTACAACAATCTGACAGCGGTTTTTCTCTTTTGCGATTAGGATGTGCTGCATAGCCACCGGGTGTGCTTCCGCGGGGTTTGAACCAATGAACAGCATCGACTTACAGTTGTGCATGTCATTGAACGAGTTAGTCATCGCTCCGTAACCCCAAGTGTTAGCAACACCGGATACTGTGGTCGAGTGACAAATACGTGCTTGGTGGTCAACGTTGTTCGTGCCCCAAAGCGATGCCATTTTACGGAACATATACGCTTGTTCGTTGTTGTGCTTCGCACTACCCAGCCAGTACACAGAATCTGGACCGGATTCTTTGCGGATCTCTAAAACCTTGTTACCAATCTCTTCAATCGCATCTTCCCAGCTAAGCTTCTTCCACTTACCGCCTTCGAGTTTCATTGGGTACTTAAGACGACGTTCACCATGACCATGCTCACGCAAGGCTGCGCCTTTCGCACAGTGACCACCAGCATTAAATGGATGGTCAAACGCTGGTTCTTGGCCAGTCCACACACCATTTTGTACTTCAGCATAAACGCCACAGCCCACTGAACAGTGAGAACAGATGGTGCGCTTAACTTCGGTCTTTGCATCCACAGGAACCGATTCAGCCTGTGCTTTTCTGATCATACCTGGTGCGAACGTATAGGCACCCGCAGCCAAACCACCAGCAGCGATGGATGAGTTACGCATAAATGCACGGCGGCTAAGGCCTAGCTTGTTTTCATTTTTGCTCACATTGTCGGAGCGTTTCGTTAATTTCATGCTTTGCTCCTACAGTGTGTCGTAATAGTCTTTAACGTGCTGCGTTTCACGATAACCGGTTTTCTTCTCGTTATCGGGTTTGGCTTCAACTAACTCAGTATTAGTCGTGGCATGCGCAGTACCTGAAATTACAGCGCCGGCGACAGCCGCAGTAGTCAGGCCTTTTAGTAGGTTTCGACGATTTTCGTTAAATTCACTTTTATCGTCACGTTTGGTTTGTTTACTCATAGTTTGCTCCCTGAGTGGATACCTATCCTTTGTGATGGCATCTCTCGTTAGCTGACATTACTTAGTGGTTATATTTTTTACATCTATCTTCATTTTCGTCTGCGTAGTGCCCGGGTTTTGCGCATAGCTCACCTGCTCTACATCGAAAAATGCTTGCATCAGTACCGCAACAGATGGATAAAACTGACCACTTAGTGCAGTTTCAATCTGACGGCACAAATCTGTGTACCAAGGGGAAAGATGATGGTTAAAGAAGGCTTTCGCTTCTTGCTCTTTCTGTTGGTCAATCAAGTGTGCTAACACTTCGCACACGGCTGAAATATGATCTTCTGGCTCTTTGACGGATTCTTCACGCTCTAGGCCTAAAAGACTAAGATCCTGTCGAAGTGCCGCCAGCGGCTTATCCATCAGAGAGCCCGTAAGATGCCAAGAAGCAAAAGGAATCACCTCGCCTTTGCCGACACCAATGAACAAATCTTGATACTCGTCTTCAAGCGCACTGACTTCAGCGACTTTTGCGGCTTCCGTTAAGCCTTGCCATGCACTGGTCATTTGATTGATGCCCGACTCGATCTCTAACGTTGATAGAAAATCAAGTAACTCACGCTCAGGCGCTCCGCGGCATAGCGTTGAAATGAGTAGGTAGATGTCACTTCTTAGCTGATTGTTATCGTTATCCATTGACATACTTTCCTAGTATTTAAGTTGTTGTTCTGGGTTTTCAGCCATGTTTTCAAACATGTCCACGACTCGACAATCTTCACACATCGCAATACGGCGCAGTGCTGCTTCATTGTCGAAGTGAGAGTGACCACGTAACTTATCTTGTAGCATAGTAATCATAGATTGCGGTGCAAATGGCTTACCACAGCTTAAACATTCCGCCGCTTTCTCTTCATGAAGCGCGACGACTTTAGTGCGTGCTTCTTTATCCCAGTTAATTTGTTGAGTCAGCGATAACGCAGATTCTGGACACGCTTTTTCACACATTCCGCACTGAACACAATCTTGCTCAACAAAATCTAGTGCAGGCCTATCACCTTTGTTGTAAAGCGCTTTAGTAGGGCAAACCGCTACACAGCCCATACACAAAGTACATTTGTCCGTATCACATTGAACCGTGCCATAAGGCGCTGTAGTTGGAAGTGGCTGAATGGTGTCGGTCACGCCTTGCTTGGCAGACAACACATCTAGAGAGTGGAACAGTCGTTGACGTTTGTTGCCCTCAACATCGCCAATACGAAGCTCAAGGTCGAGCTCAACTAATGTCGGCAACCCTTCGCGCAATGACTCAAGGTACAAGATATCGATGGTCTCACGTGCTAAACCTAGGTTTTCAAGAAGCTGCTGCGCCATGCCTACTTCACGATTAAGTACCGTTTGAATGGTTTCTGGCATATGACGACTTGCTGCGAACATGATTTGAGTCGCACCATTGGCCAACGCAGCGAACCAAGTATCAATGCCTACCGATGGTAGCTCTTCGACCACTACTGGAATCACATTGTCTGGCAACACCTTCAGCGCCATCACGTTGTAGCTTTCATGACGTGAGCTACAGATCAGAACAATGGCATTCTCCCCACCCTGCTGGTGATAATTTGCCAACGTACGTTCAATGAACTTTTGAGTTTCTTGTGGTGTTGGAAGCGCGTAGTGAATTGCCTCTGTAGGACATGCTGTCGCGCAAGTACCGACACCTTGGCAAAGGTAAGGGTTGATTTCGATCTTATGACCGATTTTGTCATTGCCTTGACTACTTAGCGCTCCAGCAGGACAAGCGTCTACACAGCGCTCACAACCCTTTACACCTCGTGAACTGTGGGCACACAAATCGGTATCGAGTCGAAAATACTTTGGTTTGTCGAACGTCCCCATTAAGCCCGGAATTTCTTCCAGTGCATCGGCTAGGGTTGGGTAACCACGACCAACTGGGTAGTAACCAGGTACAGGCACTTCTTCAGACATACAGCCGTTAAGAGAGTGATCCAAAACAATGTCGAAACAGTCTCGACCGATAGACACTTCCGCTAAATTGCTGTGCGTGTGTTTATTTTGGATGTGAACGCTAAAAGTACCTAAGAATCCTGTGATTTCGATGCTATCAGCATAGTAGAGGTTACTATGCTCAGAAGGCTCACCGTCAGTTGACAGTAGTGTGACCGAATGCATCGTCGTCAACTGCTCTGCGGTGCTGGTAATAATCGCCGTAGGCCCAACGATTAACGTGTCACCGTGGCTTTCGTAACTCACCGTTGGTGGTATTAAGTTTGATAACTCAACGGTGTTTTCAAAAGCAAAGCTTCGCGCGCGTCCGTTTTTAGATGTCGCTTGTTGTAATAGTTGTTTTATCATCGCTTGTTTCCAGTGTTGGAGTCTTTGCGCTCCGTTTTTTGGTTTTATATGAACCAATTACACTGGGTTGCAATTACTGTTCCAACTATAAATACGATAAAAACATCCTATTTATTAATATATTACCTCTCTTTTCCCTCAGATCTTTGAGGCTATTTGTCGCGTGAGACATTTTGTCTCATTCATTGAGAAACTAAAATGAGACAAAATGTACCTACTTTCTATGTGGTAAATTCTGTCTCAATATCAGCTTGTTAGGTAGGCTTTGTGTCAGGTTTTATCTCAGAAGTAGTTTCGTCGTCCGATTTGGTTTGGTGCTCTGTCCGAGAGCTTTCCACGGACGCGCTCGCAGCAGACTCACTAGCGTCGGACTCAACACCTTTGGTGCTATGCTCGGTATCACTCGATGCCAGTGCCGTTGGTTCCTGGAACTCTTCTCCAGTTTCCAACTTCTCATCAATATCTTTCACCCATCCCCTAAGCGTCTCCGCTACCTCTGTAGCGAGAGGTTTAACGGCTGAGTAGTCATGGTCATAATCATTTAAACCATCGACAACATTGAACTCTGGCTGCATAAAGAGCTTTCTAAGCGCGGCTTTTTTAACCGCTTTATCTACTTCAGTATTAGCAAGAAGCTGAGATATAGAGAGCTCGACCTCCTCTGACTCGACTGCGGTTTCTGTCTCGGCTTTAACCTCGGACTCTGATTCCAGCGAGTCTGTTGGAGCGTCGAGTACACAGTCATCTTCAGCGCCTGAGAGCTCTGCTTGCTCACCGTCAACAGACAAGATTTCTGTCTCAGTCTGCTGCTCAGACTGCTCCTCTAATTTACGCTGTGACCAACGTGATAGAAAACTATTTGCCACTTGAACGCCCCGCGCCTTTGCGTTTTTTACGTCTTACTTCGAGCAGTTCACCATGCCGACCTATGAACGCTTCCATCCACGCTTGAATTGGCAATGGAATGGGCTTAGATAGCACCAAGTAGTCACCGTCCATAAATGAACCAGCCACAGCCTGTGACGCTGTCACCACAATCGGCTTAAGACTAAGCTCATCGTGACTATCCAGCACAACGAATAGCATTGGATTCTGAGAGCTAAGGTTAAACCGGTAGTCAGTACGCTCATCTCGATAGAGCTCTAAGATGGCATGAGGTTTGCTGTTATCCGTGACTTCTAATTGAAAACCTTCAAGCTCGCGCTGGGTGCTTGTCCAGCGTCCTACTTGCTTTTCAACAATAGACAAGTCGATTTGTATCGGCCATTGATGCTCGTTTTTTTCAATAAGCTGAACATCAAAAGTAGAAGATTGGTTAGGAATGGATTCAGGAGTTTCTGACTGCATTTCATATCCCTAAATTAGCGTAAGTTATTTGCGCGCCAAAACTTTATTGGTAATAATCGTTTAAGCATTAGTGAAAACTAAGCAAATATCAAGCCAATAGCCAAGTGCTACTGCCAGACCAAAAGGATATACGCGTGGTTAAACCCAACATTATTAGAACAAGCGAAAATCCCCTTCAAACCATCGAAGTCGACGTGTACGACGAATATGGTGAAAAGCTTACTAAGCAGATCGCCTGCGAGCGCCCTCTTACCGTCATGCTGAACTGGAAAGAGATCGTGACCTTGATGACACTCGGCTCAAGGCCCGACTCTCTCGTATTGGGCTACTTAAAGAACCAAGGTTTTCTGTCTGACCCAGCAGCCATTGAATCATTAATTATCGACTGGGAAACCCATTCAGCGGCCGTGGTCACCCAAGAAAATACGGACTTTCTTGAAGAAGCCTTGAAGAAGAAAACCGTCACCTCAGGCTGCGGTCAAGGCACCATGTATGGCAACGTTATGAAGCAACTTGAAGGCTATCAAGTACCACAAACACCACTCAAGCAATCTCAAATTTACGCGACGCTCGAAGCCCTGACACATTACAACGACACTTACAAAAAAGCCGGAGCGGTTCATGGCTGCGCTATTTGTAAAGGTGACGAAGTCTTATCGTTTGTTGAAGATGTAGGCCGTCACAACGCGGTCGACACCCTTGCTGGTGAAATGTGGATCAATGAAGAAACGGGAGATGACAAAATCTTCTACACTACGGGACGATTAACCTCAGAGATGGTGATTAAAGTCGCACAGATGGGGATCCCAGTGTTGTTGTCTCGTTCTGGTGTGACTCAAATGGGGCTAGATCTCGCCAAACAGTTTGGGATTACGACTATCGCGCGTGCTAAAGGCTTACGCTTCCAAGTCTTTACCGGCGGTGAAAAAGTCGACTTTGATGTGAAAGGCAACAGCTAAGCTTGGTGCAAATCCATTTAACCAAACAGCCTCCTAATTTAGGAGGCTTTTTTAATAGGATTGTCATCCAATAAGAATCGCCTCACAGCCTTCACTCGTCTCCCCCAAACATTCAAATTACTCTGTGACGAAATACTCAACCATTACAGAGTCAACATGAATCTTATCGTCAATGTTCATAAAGGGGTCCGTAAGCTCGGATTTGAATGGGCAACACGCCAAGCATGGAAATGCGGCATGAAAGCCAACTTAGTCACACGTGTCGTAGGTGTTGCCAAAGGACAAGTCGTTTGTGTGATTGAAGGTGTGCGCGCTGAACTCTCTACCGAGATCAACAACCCACATCACAATGATGAAAAGCAAGGTCGATACGTATTTGTTGGTGGCGAACTGTGGGAGCCCAACAACCTACTTGCCCCAGCGTTTCCAAGTTTTATGTTTATGCATGTACGCAATCTAGGTAGCAAGCATAAGTATATGACGGATGATGAACTGCTGTTTAACTTAGCGTAATCCGAAAAATGGTCGCTCTATTTCTCAAATGTTTGATTGGTGCAGCGGCTGTCATGCTGATTGCCATCCTATCTAAAAGTAAGAACTTCTTTATTGCAGGGCTAGTACCTCTGTTTCCAAGTTTTGCTTTGATCGCCCATTACATCGTTGCAACCGAGCGAAATATGGAAGCACTTCGTATGACGGCGCTGTTTGGGCTTTATTCGCTTATGCCTTATGCGGCTTATTTGATTGCGGTTTATTACTTTAGTTATCACTTGTCGGTGTTGGGGACGCTGTTATTTGCGGTGTTGGTTTGGGTGATGTTTGCGTATTTGTTGTTGATGGTTTGGGTTCGGGGTGTGGCTGTGGGTTGATTTTAGTATACAAAAAAGCCCCGCTTCCGCGAGGCTTTCATCAAAGCAATCTTACCAATTACCCGTCAATCCCTTTCGATCTCAAGAACTCAGCATACGTGCCGCGGAAGTCATTGATCTTCCCGTCTTTGATCTCAAGAATACGAGTCGCTAGCGAGTCTACAAACACGCGGTCATGAGATACGAAGAATAACGTACCTTTGTACTGCTCAAGTGCATTATTTAGCGATTCGATAGACTCCATATCCATGTGGTTGGTTGGTTCATCCATCAGTAGCATGTTTGGCTTGTGCATCATGATCTTACCGAGAAGCATACGACCTTGCTCACCACCTGATAGCACTTTTACAGATTTTTTAATGTCATCTTGACCAAATAGCATACGACCTAGGAAGCTACGGATAACTTGCTCGTCATCGCCTTCTTGACGCCATTGACCCATCCAGTCCATTAAGTTCATGTCTTCTTCGAAGTCATGAGCATGATCCTGTGCGTAGTAACCGATGTTGCTGTTTTCAGACCACTTGTACTCACCAGTACGAGGTTCGAGTACACCAGCAAGTGTGTTTAGCAAAGTCGTTTTACCCACACCGTTTTCACCGATGATAGCAACACGCTCACCCACTTCGAAGATTGCGTTGAAGCCAGCAAACAGATCATTTTCGAAACCTTGGCTTAGGTTCTCAACGTTAAGTGCGTTACGGAATAGCTCTTTCTCTTGGTCAAAACGAATAAATGGGTTTTGACGGCTTGAAGGTTTCACTTCTTCTAGCTGGATCTTATCAATCTGTTTAGCACGAGATGTTGCCTGCTTCGCTTTAGATGCGTTTGCAGAGAAACGCGCTACGAAGGTGTTTAGCTCAGCAATCTGCGCTTTCTTCTTCGCATTGTCCGCCAATAGACGTTCACGGGCTTGTGAAGCCGCAACCATGTATTCATCATAGTTACCAGTAAACAGACGAAGCTCACCGTAATCCAAGTCAGCCATGTGCGTACACACTGAGTTTAGGAAGTGACGGTCGTGCGAGATGATGATCATGGTGCAGTTGCGTTGGTTTAGCGTTTCTTCTAGCCAACGAATCGTGTCCATATCCAAGTTGTTGGTTGGTTCGTCTAGCAGCATGATGTGCGGGTCAGCAAAAAGTACCTGAGCCAATAGCACACGCAGTTTCCAACCTGGAGCCACTTCGCTCATTAGACCAAAGTGCTGCTCTTCTGGAATACCTACTGCCAATAGTAGCTCGCCAGCTTTCGCTTCTGCCATGTATCCATCAAGTTCAGCAAACTGAACTTCTAGGTCTGCTACTTTCATGCCGTCTTCTTCGCTCATCTCTGCTAGCGAGTAAATACGGTCACGCTCTTGCTTGATTGCCCAAAGTTCTTTGTGACCCATGATAACAGTGTCAACAACCGTGAACTCTTCGTAAGCGAACTGGTCCTGATTTAGCTTAGCTACGCGTTCGTTCGGATCATAAGAGACGTTTCCGCTCGTAGGTTCCAACTCGCCGCTCAAAATCTTCATGAAAGTTGATTTACCACAGCCGTTTGCGCCGATAAGGCCATAACGGTTGCCTTCGCCAAACTTAATAGAGATGTTTTCAAACAGTGGTTTAGCACCAAACTGTTGAGTGATATTTGCGGTCGATAGCACGAGCGTTACCTATGTGAATGAACAAAACTGCGCAACCCTACAGTCTCTTGCTCCGAGATGCAAGTAAGAACCGCTTTATGGATAAAAACAGACGGTTTTTTCTGTTCTCTAGAGCAGAGCGCTAAGAGTCAAACTACACTAATAACAAATCAATAAGACTCAATCAGTTACGGGTGGGAAGCTGACAATGATAAAACAGACATTCTGGTTTTGGTTGATGGTGATAACGCTGAGCTTCCCGAGTCACGCGCGCTGGGATTATCAGGACGATACGCTACCCACAGCGTCGGAAGGTGCACTCTCTTTAGAGCAAGAAATTACAACCTTCCCAAAAGCGCTGTTTATGACGCCATCGGATATCAACAAAGTGCGGCGCCTACTCTCCTACACCTTAGATCAACAAGATCGCAGCATCATTGAGTTTAATGAAGCACTTGCGGTCTACAGAGATGAGCCAAGTGATGACCATTGGTTTAACGTTCAAAGTGATTATTTGACTTTAAACAGTTTAAGTTTGAGCAAACAGTCTCTATTAGAATTTGCCTCAGAAAAGACCTTTGCTCAACTAACTGGTTTTGGTCCTGATGGCGTCACACAGTTCAAACAGGAGTGGCTAATTACGCAGCTCAACGCAGAATACTTCCTGTTCTTTCAGCTTCGCAGTCTAAAAACTCTGATAAAAGAGATATTTATCTCCCCTGTCCCGGTCATTTGGGTTGGCGTGCAGGTCTTTGTCATCTATTCACTACTCATGTGGTGGTTAGCCAACCAACGTAGATTGTTTGATCAATTCAAAGCACATGTCTCAACCTCAATGAACAAGCCTCCTATATGGGTGCGCGTGATCTGGTATATAGGGCGTGCAAGCAACGCGATCGCCTGGTTAATTGCTATTACCGTCTCTTTGCGAGTACTCAGCAGTATCGAGGCGCTTTCTCAGCTTTACTACATAGAACTGTTTACCTGGTGGATATTAGGTGGCTCCATTGCCATCTCCTTTATCCTTGAGTTTGTGCAGCGCAATAGTCTTGCCACCAATAAAACCGTGGCTGCTCTGAGGTTGTCTACGGTTAGGCGCTATGTATGGAGCTTTATTGTCGTTGGCCTAGTTCTTCAAATTGCTTCACAGACACTTGGCAAAGGCACTATCTATTATTGGATAACCAGCGCTTTTTCTTTCTGGTTTGCACTTATTACCCTAAGCGTCATCATCATGTGGAAACAGGTGGTGTTCGAATCGTTAGATAAGATCTCTGAGAAACCGATTATTGTTGTCTGGGCTGCAGCGAGAAAAGATGTATTTATTCTCGGATGGATTGCTACCGCCATTGCGACTTTGTGGATCGCTTTGCATCATTTAAAAAATCGTCTCATTGGACTTTTGTCCCAGAACACAATGTTTAATCAAGCGCTCACCTATCTGTTCAAGATTGAAGTGGCAAAACAAACCAGCAACAGCGCCGACGAAAATCTTGTGCGCATTAAAGGGGATGCTGCTTTTGAATATGTCCTCCCTGGAGATGACAGTAGCCCTTTGGTTGACTATGCAAAACAAGAAATACAACAACTTTCCAAATACCTGCTCACCAACAGTCCAGCGATTTGTATTGTCACCGGAGAGCGCGGTATCGGTGCTACTCGTTTGCTTACTCAAATTCTTAGCAAAGTAAAGAACGCCGAGCCGGTTTACATCAATTGTCCAAGTTCCGGTTACAACGATTTGCTAATGCATTTGGCGGTAAGCCTAGGGTTAGAAGAAGAAACCAGCGAAGTGAAAATTCTTAGCCACCTCAGAAAAAGCAACACGCACTACTTAATCGCGATTGATAACTGCCAACGAATGGTGAAGCCTAAGGTGGGCGGATTAAACGACTTAATCCGATTCACCAATCTACTTCGCCGTTCCAAGCAAAGTCATCGCGCGGTATTTTCGATTGAAAAAGCCAGTTGGCGCTTTATCGACAGAGCGCGCGGAGAACGTTTGCTTTTCGACTGGGTGGCCTTTCTACCAAGGTGGAGCGAGGAACAAGTGTCGTCGCTTCTCGACAGTCGTATTAATCCCAATGTTAGCCACTCAGTGAGCTTTGAAGGGCTTGTCGTGCCAAAGCAGTGGGACAACGACAGTGAATCAGAAGAAGATCGCGCGAAACAAGGCTTCTATCGAATCTTGTGGCATTACTCAGATGGCAATCCAACGGTAGCGCTACGATTTTTCCGTTTCTCGTTGAATCGAAACAAAGAAACGAAGCAAGTTGCGGTGCGACTCTTCCACGCTCCCGAATCCGAGGAACTCGATAAAATGCCCAAACCTATGTTGGCTATATTGCGCTCCATCGTCCAGCTTGAATCCGCTTCGCCAGAAGATGTCTCGGATTGTACACAGCTCACTATCTCTGAAGTCATTGGTTCTCTCAGGTATTTCCAGAGCAGAGGCTATATTGAATGGCGCGAAGATAAGGCAAGGATTTCCGACCATTGGTTTAGACATATCACCAACGTATTAGACCGTCAGCATTTACTGGTTAAGTGAGCCGTTTAGTGATGAACAGAATGATAATAAAGCGTTTACTCTTGCTGCCTTTGGCTTTGGTTGCATCCTTAACTTGGGCAAGTGAAGAGATCCCATCAGTGGATAGTATTACTCAATTTGCCTCGCTCATTCGCTGGTCGGGTGTGCTGGCGAGTATTCTTATCGTAATGGCGACATGGCTACTGATTAAGTTCATGAACTCTATGGTAGAGAGCATTGGAGGCCAGTTTGTTCAATATCGAATGCTACTGCAAAAGCTTCAATCCTTCCTACAGTTCTTCATTTATATGACAGCGGGCATTGTCGTTTTCATGCTCAGCTTTCGAATAAACGACCACATACTCGCCCTGATTGGTGGGACACTGGCAGTGTCTGTTGGTTTCGCGATGAAAGATCTCGCCGCCTCTTTTATTGCCGGACTAACGGTCATGATAGACAGGCCATTCCAAGTTGGTGACCGCGTCACATTCGAAGGCAATTATGGTGATATATTGACGATAGGTCTGCGCTCCGTACGGATGAGAACTCTAAATGATGACATCATCACCATCCCAAACAACAAGTTCTTAAACGAAGTTACCGTCAGTGGTAACTATGGCGCACTAGACATGCAGGTTGTGATTCCATTTTATGTAGGAATGAACGAAGACATCGTGCTGGCACGTAACTTAATTCAAGAAGCCGCGTCATCAAGTCGTTATATTCACCTCCCCAAACCCGTCACTGTGCTCGTCAAACAGACCATTACCGATAACTATCTGGCGATCCAGCTAACTTGCAAAGCCTATGTGGTGGATACCGCGTATGAAAAGTTATTCGAAACCGATATCACGCTTCGAGTTATGAGCGAATTTCAAAAGCATGGTATCCATCCGCCCCAAATAGCTGTTAAGAATGGTTAATCGTTTTATAGACAAATGCGCAGATCAGCGCCCCCTCATGTAAACACTTTAGTGTCAAAATGAGGGTTCGCGGTTAATACTTCTATACTCGCGATCTGATCGAGTTCAACTAATCGCTCACCGCTTTGCTGGCTAAGCTTAATGCACTCGGCCTTAACGTCATTGCGAGCGGTATCGAGCGCTGTACCCTCTATTTTCTCACCATTTTTCATCAACAACCTTATCGGATATCGATGCATGCAAGCGATTTCTACATAGTCGTAATCACTACAGCGAATCATTAAAACTCCTTGTTTAAGAGAAACTGACTTAGTCATTGCTTCAAAAGGCTTGGCCAGTTTTGATCGGCGCTAGCAATGTTGCCTGGAATATCCTGCTGCCATGTGCTTTGCACTGACTTACTATAATTAAGATACAGCTTATCGTCGTGAATATACCACGCATTAGGGTCGATTTTCGCCGTATAGCCTTTACTCACTGCCCAGGCGCGGTAACCACCGTACTGAGGTGCGTAGCGGTCTGGATTGGCAGTGAACAGTTCTTGGTTTTGCTTGGATGAGAAGTACCAGGTCGCGTCATCCCATTCATAGGTATAGTCATTATCACCTTTGACAGGTTTGCCTTGTGTAAAGTAAGCCACCGGATCATAACCGCGAATCGCTTTACCAAATAAGTCGCTATATACAGGCTCGAGAGCATACGCATTAGTGGCCAATGTCAGCCAAAGACATAGAGAAGCAAACAGTTTGAATAGTGGCATAGTCTCTCCTTGTTTTGAATACGTAACAGCATAAGTAGACAGGACGAGATAGGATTATCTTTCAGCCAAAACGGAATTTCTCTGCGTACTGTTAAGTCGAGAATAAGGGCCCATCTCAGGAGGTAGTTATGAATTGGTTTTATATACTCGCGCTCACCATATCGAGCACTGCATTTGCAGGCGGCAACACAGGCGGCACCCCAACCGTTCCCTGCTGGGTGAATGGAGATTATCAAGGCAATATGTTGATCACCAAATGCTGGGATATGGGTGGTTTACCTAATAAAAAGCGGTCAACGGAAAACTAAGTCACGCTCTTTGTGGCAATGACTCGTGGTGCTCACGCTCCAAGCGGCCCAGTTAAAAACAATAAAATTTGTCGTTTTCACAAAAACATCAAGTTGATACCTAGTGGTGCGCTACCTACTATTCCACGCACGTAACGCTGCAATCATTACCCTTGCATTCAGCGTCGTTATAAAACTTTGGAGTAGTTGACTTGAACAAGTTATCACACATGAATGTCGAAAAACTGGGTAAAGAACGTTTTAAGCGTGAGCACGATCTGTTGATGCTAAACCGTGTTACCGACCGCGAATTCGAATCTAGAATGGCCATCTGGGATGCGCTTTCTCTCGCGAGCGCACCACTTGGTGAAGCCAAGCAGTTTATCGAAAATACCTTCAATAAACTTCAAAATGACATTATCCAAGCGCGCAAAGAATTCACTATGAGCTTCAGTGATTTTGAAGTCATGGCGACTGAGGAGATTAACTACATTCGCGTCAATGTCGCTGATACCAAGTCTCAGAAAATTTGGTATGCCCTAATTACAGTAATGGTGCTTGGCACCGTTGCTATTTGTATGCAGTAAGCTATTAGTATTAATCTATTGCTACAGATAAAAAACGCGAGGCTCACCTCGCGTTTTCTTTATGCACTCACCAACAGGTGATGGTCAGTTTTGTTCGGCAAATACAAAGTAAACTGACTGCCTTCCCCTTCCACTGACTGTACCTTTATCTCACCGCCGGTTTGACTCAAGATACTTTGCGATACAGATAACCCAAGTCCGGTGCCGTCACGTTTTGTAGTAAAAAATGGGTCAAAAATACGCTTTAGATTTCGCTTCGAGATACCACAGCCCTCATCAATCACATGAATCAGCGCACCCACGCTCTCATTGCCTTCTATCCAATCTTCGGTGAGTACAGTAAGGCGGCCCTTACCATTCATTGCATGGATCGCGTTCATTTGTAAGTTCACCAATATTTGCAGCAGTTGATGACGATTCACCTCAACTGGGGTTTTGGCGTGCAAATCCACCACAAACTCTACATCGCGCTTTTTTGAACCCGTTCGAACTAAGGTTACACTTTCATCTACGATGGGATTGACATGCTGCCAAGTAATTTCATCTTGAACGCCACCCTGACGGCTGTATTGCAAAAGGCTTCTTGTGATATTTCTGATGCGGTCAATCTGCGCCAAAATGGCGTCAACTTCTTCTTCGACACGATCAATATCTGAGCCAAGCTCAAACTTGATAAGTTCGACGTTACCTAAAATAACGGCAGTCGGATTATTGATCTCATGCGCAATACCCGCGGTCAGTTCACCTAGCGCCGCCAACTTCTCATTGATTACGAGCTTATCCCGAGTTTGGTTAAGAAGTTGAATGTGCAGCTCTAACTGCTCGGTTTTCTCTTTGAGACTAGCAGTACGAGAGTGAACCTTACCCTCAAGCTCATGAGCGGCTTCTTGGATTTGTTCATTTCGATATTGAAGCTGATTGAGCATATTGTCGAACTGAGTTGCAAGCTGACTTAGCTCGTGCTTTGAGTTCAAGCCCAGCTCACCAATACGTTCTTCATCCTTGCCAAGCTGCACCATTTTTACAACACGGTGAATTTGCTCAATAGGTCGGAAGAGATCTCTTGCACCTCGATACACAATGAACCCAGAAATGAGCAATAACGACAAAATGATGGCGGTAATTTCACCTAAATTGGTGATATAGGTTTTAATCAAAGGCCATACCAAATATCCGGTGTAGGTTATACCTACTGTGTCGCCATGCCAATCCACGATTGGATTGTAACCTGCGATATACCAAGCGTCGTAAACGAACGCTTTATCAATCCAAACCTCACCACGTTCAAGTACGGCCTCCCTGACCTCCTCTGACACAACCGTACCTAACGCTCGCCGGCCTTCGTAGGAGTCTTCCATAATAACGTTGGTCGCAATCCGCAGGTCATCAAGAAATAGCGTCACCGTACCTTTGTAGCTATTGCTAGAGTAAATCGTGCTCTTTATCTCATCGACGAGCACCAAGTTATTATTCATTAGCACGCCACCATCAAGATAACCTAGCAATTTGCTGTTGGCGTCATACACAGCGGTGACAGTCCGACTTATCAAAGACCGAGTCTCATTAATATGCTTAGATTGATGCCATACTTCAGCATGATCAGACAAAATCGGGTCTATAGTATTGGCTTGCGTTCGGGTGAGTACATCAAAGAAACTCTTTTGACTCGCCATCTGAGAGTAATCTTTTGGATTATCGACTTGTTGCTCAGATATCCAACGTAAATAATCAAGGCCATAACGCTCTCGCTGGGAACTGACCCACGAATCAAACTCATCATGGGTTTGGAGATAGTCTAAACGGGTACGAAACTCATAAGAAGAAGCAAACGCGTCTAGATGGTCGTACTGCCGTGTCTGCAAGTTTTGAATCTTGTCCTCAACAATATTTAGGCGCTCCGCTACATCAACCAACGCGCTTTGCCACGTGTAATGCACAGACCAATAAGCGGTGATGCCAAACAGAGCAATCAAGGTCAAAAATATTGGCGCTGACGTGAGAAACAACAAGCGATATCGCACCATAGAAGTGATACGGTAACGCCACTTGCTGATAAAGCGGTTTTCTCTATTCATCTAGGTCGTTCTCGTCCCACTCTTTGTACTTGCGCTCCAAGGTCTTGCGTGCGACGCCAAGATCGCGCGAAGCCGCTGATTTGTTACCCGAATGAAAATCCACCACCTGTTGAATATGAGACTTCTCAACATCTTTTAATGACCAAGAGTTTGGATAACCAAAATCGCCTTCAACAACCTCGTTGGTGCTTGGCATGGTGGTGAGGTCATTGACCGACATCGTGATTGAAGTATTCACTGAGCCACCTTTCATTTCGGTGAAATGATGGGCTGGCGGTTTGTTTAGCAAAATACAGCGCTCTAGCATATTTTTAAGCTCTCGCACGTTGCCGGGCCAGTCGTAGTCCTGCATCGCATGCATATCTTCGTGCGCCCATTTCGGTTCAACAACACCCAGCTCTCGCGACAATTGGCGAGTAAAAAATGGGACAAGATCAGATAGATCGGCAAGACGCTGTCTTAGTGCTGGCACATCGATCTTAAGTACGTTTAGTCGATAGAAAAGGTCTTCACGAAACTCTCCGCTGGCCACTTGCTCACGTAAGTTTCGGTTAGTTGCTGCAACAACGCGAACATCAATACTGATCTCTTTCTCAGTACCAACGGGTCTGACGGTGCGCTGCTCCAACACCCTCAGTAGTGATGCCTGCATTGCCAATGGCATCTCTCCAATCTCATCAAGGAATAGTGTCCCCCCACTTGCCACGCGAAACAGACCCTCTCGGCTTTTTTTCGCGCCAGTAAAAGCGCCCGCTGCATGCCCAAACAACTCACTTTCCAATAGCTCGGGCGCTAAAGCTCCGCAGTTCACAGCGACAAATGGCCCCTGCCTTTGACTGGCAGTATGAATGCCTCTTGCGACAAGCTCCTTACCCGTACCCGACTCCCCTTCAATCAATACTGACGCACGTGATGGGGCATATTGGGTAATTAGTTGCTTTAGCTGTTTGGTTTTCTCTGAGCTACCAATTAAGTCTTTGCTAACACGGCGGCTAATATCATGGCTAAGTGCCAAATTCATTCTTTCCGTCAAACGCTTATCCATACAGCGTTTAACCGCTTGTAGCATTTGCTCCAGATTGAAAGGCTTTAATATAAAATCAGACGCCCCAAGCTTTAACGCGCTAATCGCGACGTCTAAGTCAGCATAGCCCGTCATAAATATCACATCCGCTTTTCGCTCTTGATCGCTAAACGCTTCTTTCCACTCAATACCGGAGCGGCCAGGAAGATTGATATCAAGGATGATCAGATCATAGTGATTCTGGATACGAAGGTTTTCTGCTTCTTCCACACTATTCGCAGTGTCAACATGGCCAAAGCCTTTACTAAGCGCCTTTTTAAGTACGGTTTGCATGCCAACTTCATCATCGACAACAAGCACCGAGAAAGCCAAATAAGGCGAAGATTGTTGGTTGGGGACATCAGAGGTTTGAAATAAAGTCATAAAGCGTTGTTATTGTTCCTATTTGAGACAGAGTGTACCAATCTATTGCAAAACATCATGGGTAAAAGTGCGACATTTTGTCCCAGCTCAAATTAATTGTAGTTTACCCTATGAAATTTTTAGCAAAATGTCGCACTTTGCCTCTTTTTTCCTATGGAAATTGTGGCATTGTCTTTGCTTAAGGATAGGGCTCGCAAAGAGCACATGGTTTTACGATAAAAACAACAATGGACAACACTATGACCACCTCTCTATCAATTGCCTCTCGTTTTAAGGCTCCACAATTAATAGTAACTGCAGTATCTATGGCAACACTGTCTGTTTCGGCTTATGCAGACAATGGCGAACAATCCCGAGTTCGCCTAGCTACCACCACAAGTACGTATCACTCAGGACTTCTCGACTACCTATTGCCGGAATTTACCCAAGAGACCGGCTACCAAGTGGATATCATCGCTGCGGGTACAGGAAAATCGCTCAAAATGGGTGAAAATGGTGATGTGGATGTCGTGATGACCCACGCTCCCAAAGCAGAAGCGAGCTTTGTCGAGTCAGGCTTTGGCATTGAACCTCGCAGCGTGATGTATAACGATTTTGTTATTGTAGGTCCAGAGAAAGATCCAGCAGACGTTCACGACCAAAAAAGCATTGAAGAAGTCTTTGATCATATTGCCAAAACCAATGCCATTTTCATTTCACGCGGTGATGACTCAGGCACACACAAAAAAGAGCTGCAGATTTGGAAGCAAACGAAGATTCAACCAGACTTTGGCGGCTATCGCTCTGTAGGTCAAGGAATGGGGCCAACACTTAATATGGCGTCAGAAATGCAAGGCTACACTATGACCGACCGTGGTACTTGGCTCGCTTATCAAGCTAAACTTGATTTAACCGTCCTCTTCCAAGGTGATAAGCAATTGTTCAACCCTTACCAGGTTATCGTCGTCAACCCAGAGCGTTACCCTGCCCTCAATACTAAGGGTGCTCGTGCACTCAGCGATTGGTTAGTGTCAGAAAAGGGCCAAACGATGATCAACAACTACCGAAAAATGGGCGAGCAGCTGTTTGTCGCTGATGCTGAGAAAAACAACAGTTAATGAGCATTACCGAAACAACAATGGAGGCGCTGAGCCTCCTATTTAGCCTAGACAGAGACCTGTGGCGCATTGTGGCCGTCTCGTTTAGTGTATCCATCTCTGCAGTGTCTCTCGTCGTGCTGCCTGCGATAATTGCTTCTTACTTTTTGGCTTACACCAACTTTCCGGGTAAGTGGTTTTTGTTATCTCTGGTTAATACCATGCAAGCCATCCCAACGGTGGTGATCGGTCTTTTACTGTACATGCTGCTATCACGTTCAGGGCCACTGGGTGATTGGGAAATGCTGTTTACGCAGCGAGCTATGATCGTTGGACAGATCTTAATTTGTTTCCCTGTTTTGGTCTCTATGATGCACGGCGCCCTGCAAAGTACTGACAAACGCGCACTTGAAACGTCCGTCACGCTTGGCGTATCACGTTTTCGCACCCTCATGACCTTGATTTGGGAATCGCGTTTTCCACTTATGGCTGCGGTCGTTGCCGGATTTTCACGCATCGTGACCGAAGTGGGCTGCTCAATGATGGTAGGCGGCAATATTATGGGACTCACAAGAAACATCCCAACGGCTATCGCGATGGAAAGTCATAAAGGCGCATTTGCTCAAGGTGTTGCTCTTGGCATCGTCCTTCTCGTATTGGCTCTAGTACTCAACTTCCTACTGTCTTCGATGCGAGGTAAAGGCGTACTTCGAACCTAGACAATTCTATACATATACATGCCTGAATTTGCCTCTCAGGAAAAGCGTCAGTTTTTGATACCCAAACTATAATTAACCCAAGACACTGCTTAAGGGACAACAATGACAATACAAATAAAAGCAAAGCAGGTTTCGATGCGGTTTAAAGACCGTGTTCTTTTTCATATTCCTAGCCTCACTATTGGTCCTAATGAAGCTTTGTACCTTAAAGGTGATAACGGCGTTGGTAAAACCACTTTACTAAAAATTCTTGCCGGACTTCTTAAGCCGACTTCCGGAACTATTGAACCACGCAGTCAGTCAATGGTTTCACGACTTTTTAGTGGCTCAGGCCGCAAGGATGTCATCTACCTTCATCAGTCTCCCTACTTATTTGATGGTACCGTCTATCAGAACGTTGTCTATGGTATCAAGCACAAACGCATCGACATTCACGATAAGCGCGCTGAAGTCATTTCCGCGTTGCGACTCGTTGGTTTAGAGACGCTAGCGGATGAGCATGTATCTGTATTGTCTGGCGGCGAAAAACAGCGAGTTGCTATGGCAAGGGCGTGGGTATTAAAACCGTCTATATTATTGATGGATGAACCTAGCGCCTCTCTCGATCAGGAGTCTATTGAGCGCTTAGTTTTTATGGCGCAAGACCTATTAGAACACGGTTCAAGCATTGTGGTGACCAGCCATCAAACCAACGCCCTCACCCGCTTGTGTCGAAAACAATGGTGGATTAAAGACTGCACCTTGATAGAATCACCGCTGCTTCAAATCATCGATAAAAAACAAAAAGATAAAGAGAGTATTTATGTTGCATCCAACTCAGACTAGTTGGGTTATTCTTGCTGGTGGACAAGCTTCTCGCATGGGAGGCAATGACAAAGGGTTAATTGAGTTCAATGGGAAGCCACTTATTGAACATGTGATCGAACGCCTTAGCGCGCAAACCGATGACATCACAATCAATGCCAACCGCAACCAAGAGCGTTATCAACAATACGCACCAGTTATCAGCGACTCGTATCCTGATTATCCCGGTCCTTTAGGTGGCATTCATGCCGGACTGAAAGATTCGAATTCAGATTGGGTTGGTTTTGTACCTTGTGACAGTCCATTTATTGATGCTACGGTCGTCGAGCGATTTTGCCAATCCGTGACAGAGCAATCCGACATCCTAGTTGCTCACGACGGCGATTTTCATCAACCTGTTTTCACTATGTTTCATAAGCGGGTGCTTCCAAAACTAGAGGCCTTTTTGGAACGTGGCGATCGCAAAATTATCTTGCTCTATAAAGAGTGCCACACCGACTATGTCGATTTCTCAGACAGTCCCGAGTGTTTTGTGAACCTCAATACGCCAGAAGAATTGGCGAATCTTGCGACATCAAACGATCATCATTAAAGAGCGCACTATGACCATTAAGTCTATCAACAATGTTCCCCTTCTCGGTTTTGCAGCCTACAGTGGTACCGGTAAAACCACGTTACTTGAAGCCTTGTTGCCAAAGCTAACAGAAACTGGCCTGCGCATCGGTGTGTTAAAACACGCTCACCACAATTTTGATGTCGATAAGCCAGGTAAAGACAGTTACCGCTTGAGAAAAGCAGGGGCGAACCAGATGCTGATTTCATCTCGCTACCGTCACGCACTTATGACTGAAACACCGGACTCTGAAGCGGGTTTTGAACACTTACTATCGCGATTTGACCATCAAGCTCTCGATCTTATTTTGGTCGAAGGCTGTAAAAATATCGCTTTTCCAAAGATTGAGTTGAACCGCCAGGAAGTTGGAAAACCTTGGCTACATCCAAGTGATGACAATATTATCGCAATAGCGTCTGATAGTGAGCTTGATGTAACGATCCCAACCATGAGCATCAATGATCTCGATGCCATCAAACAGTTCATCTTAGATTATGTGACATCGCGGAATGCTAGTTCACCGGCCGCTGCCTGCTGCGATACACTCTCTCCTGCATTTCTATCTGTTGTGCAAGGACAGCAAAAGATACTAGAAGCCATTTCTCCTATTGATGCGACGGAAACTATCGTACTGGAACGCGCCTACGGTCGCGTACTGGCGGAAGATATCAGCTCACCTATCAATGTTCCGGCTTACACCAACTCGGCAATGGATGGTTACGCTATTCGTGGCGAAGACATAGCTCATGAGCAGTTTCATGTGGTCGCGAGCATTATGGCTGGACACGGTTACGACAAAACTCTGACTCAAGGCCAAGCCGCCCAAATTATGACAGGCGCACCTATGCCAGAAGGCGCTGATACCGTGGTCATGCGCGAGCAGGCGATTGTAGATGGTGAACGTGTTGGTTTCGCGAATGCCTCAATTAAACAGGGGCAAAATGTCCGTCAAGCAGGTGAAGATTTGGCGGAAGGCCAGTCTGTGTTTACCAGCGGAACATTGGTTCAATCTCCAGAGATGGGTATGATTGCTTCTTTAGGTATGAATACCGTAAGCGTAAGACGTTCACTTCGCGTTGCCGTGTTCTCGACCGGCGATGAAGTACAAGCGCCAGGCACGCCGCTTAACGCTAATTCCATTTATGACTCGAACCGCTACACCATTATGGCCATGCTTCAAAAGCTTGGTTGTGAGATTGTTGATCTGGGTATCTTAGAAGATAACGAAGCCATTATGGAGCAGGCCATTGTTGAAGCGAGCAAAAGTGCTGATCTTATTATCACATCTGGTGGCGTCTCGGTGGGTGATGCCGACTTCATCAAAAATGTTTTAGAGAAACGTGGCAGTGTTGATTTCTGGCGTATTAATATGCGTCCGGGCCGCCCGCTTGCATTTGGTGACATCAGCGACGTGCCATTCTTTGGCCTTCCCGGTAATCCTGTTGCGGTCATGGTCTCGTTCATCAACTTTGTAGAGCCAGCCATTAAGAAAATGCAAGGTACACTGAACTTTGAACCACTCAAGGTGCCAGCTATCGCAACAGAATCGCTACGTTCACGTCAGGGTCGTACAGAATTCAGCCGTGGTGTCTACGAAGTTGATAGCCTGACTGGGCAATTGAGCGTTAAAACGACAGGCAAGCAAGGCTCTGGAATTCTGCGTTCAATGAGTGAAGCAAACTGTCTGATCGAAATCGCTCCGCATATCGATACAGTAAAACCCGGTGAAAGCGTGACAATCATCCCGCTTCAAGGCAGAATCTAGCGCTTAGATTTGTCAGGCATCAAATACAATAGGTAATACCATGGCTCGTACCATCATCTACGAATACAAAAACGAAGAGAAAACACTCACGTTTTCTTATCAGCAGCACCGTAATATCCATGAAGCGGTAGCAGAAGCAGAAGGGATCGACCTGACAGAGTTCCTTAAAATGGAACAGCAAATCGAAGCCATTTCTGACACCAAGGCGGTTCGCAACTATCGCGACAATCACTTTAAAAAGCTCGGTTTTGGCAAGATCACGCTCAAACCAAAAGAGAATTTTGGTGTTGGCAAAAAGCCGATGTAAACGCCCCCTAATCGAACATACCCAAACACCGAGCTTTCGCTCGGTGTTTTTTCACTCGTCATAAATCCTTCACGACACGTTCAGTTTCACCACCGCTAACAGGCTAACGAGGTGTTCGATTCTAGCCAACCTCCACCCAACCCACCTTTAAGCATGACAAGTTAGTAAGTCGCTCTCAGATTATTTGTGTCAATAGCTAAAAAACTGTAGATCTAATGGAACTTGTGGCGCAAAAAGGCAACTAAGTTCTCATTGAATCGCTACTATGCGTTAAATGTTGAACGACTACCGGACCACGATGATTAGAAACTCTGTTACTTTCGCTCTAGCTGCAAGTTTACTTTTAACTATGTCTGGCTGCGCCACTCATAACGAGTTCGCGTCGGAAGCAGATCTTCACTACCATAACCAGCAAGCGCGTGATTTTTGCAAACAACTTAACGACGGAGCGGAGTATTATCAGTGCTTTGATCGATACATATTAAAAGCGTCATCAGTCACCGTACACAAGTTGAATGCCACCCAGCGCTCACTGCAAAGAGCAATTGAAACCCGTTCAAGTTAATATTTAGAGCCTGGTTAGACCGCAGGCTCCTCCATCAACAACTTCACGCCCAGCCCAATCAAAACGACGCCCGTCGTCGCCTCCATCCATTTCGTAAATTTCGAGTTTTTTAACAGAGACTTAGCCGAATTTAACATCCCAGACAAACCGCACTGCCAAATCATCGCTATGACAAAATGGATTGCCGCCATCAACATCGACTGTGCAAATGGAGAGTATTCCGGGTTAATGAATTGTGGGAGAAAAGCAAGATAAAACACGGCGGTTTTGGGATTCAGAACATTAGAGAGAAAGCCCTCTCGTAGAGAACGTTTACCGGAAATTTTATTCACGACCGACTGCTCGACGGCCATTGCAGATGCCTTCCTAAGTGAGCGTAAACTAGAAAGCCCCAGCCAAATTAGATAGGCCGCACCAATTGCTTTAACGACGGAAAACAGCTCTGCAGATTGAGTTAAAACAACTGAAATACCGAGTGCGGAAAAGGTTGCGTGGACAAATAATCCTAAGCAAATCCCTAAGCTCGTTACAGCGCCATCTTGGAATCCACCACGTGTTGTGTTTCGAATCACCAGCGCAGTGTCCAGCCCGGGTGTTAATGTGAGGATCGTGATCGCGACAATAAACGCTTCGAAGTTTTGAATGTGCATAGTAAACAGCTGTGTTCTAGGGCAATCCTCTGATTCTGCTTCAAATCACCGTAAAAAGCGAATGTCTTTTGAGCGTCGTATAGCATTAACCTTTTCGCAACCCATTGTTAATGTTAACGTATAGCCTTCGTTCACACGATAGGTCACAGACATGGAATACTACAATAAACTGGTTGAACACTATAATACGATTGCTAATTTTGGGCACCTTTCGGCTATTTGTGGCTGGGATGCCGCGGCGATGATGCCCTCAGGTGGTAATCAAGCTCGCTCGGAAGCGATGGCTCAGCTTTCGTTGCACATTCACCAACTCTCTACCGCACCACAGCTCGGTGAATGGTTTGACAAAGCCGAATCCGACTCCCTTGATGACATGCAACGAGCCAGTCTTTCTGAAATGAAACGACAATGGCGTTTGACAACCGTAGTGCCTGAAGATCTTGTTAAAGCGAAGTCACTAGCTGGCTCTAAGTGTGAGCACGCATGGCGCACTCAGCGGGGTGAAAATGACTGGAACGGCTTTTGTGCGAACTTCGAAGAAGTTGTGAACCTATCTCAGCAAGAAGCTCAAATTCGGGCAGAACAAGGCGGTCTAACGCCTTATGATGCAATGCTTGATATTTATGAGCCTGGGGTGAACTCTGCCCAGCTTGACACTCTGTTCGGTGATCTTATCTCCTGGCTACCTGAGCTCACCCAGCAAGTCATTGAAAAGCAAAACACAGAGTCGGTTTACGTGACGGACGAACGCTACGCCACCTCAGAGCAAAATGCACTCGGATTAGAGGTCATGAAACTGCTCAAGTTTGATTTTGATCATGGTCGTCTAGATATCAGCTCACACCCATTCTGTGGAGGTGTACCGCAAGATGTGCGCATTACGACTCGGTACGATGAAACTGACTTTGTTCAATCGCTAATGGGTATTGTTCACGAAACTGGCCACGCTCGCTACGAACAAGGCTTACCAACGGCTTTCTCTGGCTTGCCAGTTGGTGAAGCGCGCTCAATGGGCATTCATGAATCTCAATCACTGTTTTTTGAAATGCAGTTAGGTCGAAGTGACGGTTTTATTCACCATCTGTCACCTTTGGCACAAAAGCATTTTGCTTCCAATGACGCAAAGGTATTTGAAGCAAGTAACTTGCAAAAAATCTACACTCGAGTTCAGCCGGGCTATATCCGCGTTGATGCTGATGAGCTAACCTACCCTGCTCACGTGATCCTACGCTATGAAATTGAACGTGATCTTATGAACGGCAAGATTTCATACAAAGATATCCCTGAACTATGGGATCAAAAAATGCAGCAATACCTGGGTTTGTCGACGAAAGGCAACTACAAAGATGGCTGTATGCAAGACATTCACTGGACAGATGGCGCCTTCGGTTACTTCCCGTCTTACACGCTTGGCGCGATGTATGCGGCTCAGTTTATGGCTGCGATGAAGCAAACCGTTAATGTCGATGAAGCGATTAACAGCGGTAACCTAAACCCAATTTTCACCTGGTTAAGTGACAATATTTGGTCAAAGGGCAGCTCACTGTCGACTGAAGAGCTTGTTAAACAAGCAACGGGAGAGACGTTAAATGCACAGCACTTTCAGTCTCACTTAATCAATCGATATTTATAGTAGAAACGATACGCAGGTGTCGAAATACGTCTGCGTATAAATCTCTTTAACACCACGGCAAGTATTACCAATACCAATAACTAAAGCCTCTATATTCCTAGTATTTATTGTTTCGCACAACAATTAAGCTATCGATTAATAAAACCCATTAAAGGGTTGGATCAATTGATGACAAGTATATGATTTACCTGAACCTTTAATTTATATGGAAATATTCCCGTGCGAAAACTTCTTATTATATTAGCAGCGTCGTGTGCTAGTTTTCAGTCTCATGGATTTTGGAGTCTTGGTCTAAATGGTAGCATGACAGATGTAAATGGTGTCGCCAGCCACGGCTATGGTATTCATGGTGGCTTTCACATCTCCCCATACTTAGGATTTGAGCTTGGTTACAAAAAACTAGGTGAAGACCACTCCTCCGGGGTTGAGGTTTCCTATGACTCACTTTCTTTTCTCGTACAGCCTAACTATCGGCTGTCTCTGTTTAATGTATATGCTAATTTGGGTACACATGTTTATGAGGGAGAGTCAGACCTTCAAGCTCAGTTTGTCTATGGTATTGGAGCAGAATTACCCATCTCAAATCAATTTACGTTGAGCACTGAATACAACTTCTATAATGTTGGTGCAACAGATATTGAAGCTTTAACTTTTAAAGCAAACTATTACTTTTAGGGTGTATGTTCGATGAAGATTAAAACACAACATAAACACCTATTCGGTAGTGCAATCGTATTATCTTTTTCCACTACGATGCTGCTTGGATGCTTGGGTATTACTGAGGAGACAGAAGGCGTTGTAGAACCAGAAGAGTTGGTGAATTTACTCACTAGCTCAAATAAAGCAGTCAATGGAAATCCGGGGTTGTGGGGTAACGATGCAAATACAACAGTGCGTTTTGATACCAGCTCGGATATTCCTGTCTACTTCGTCAGCAATGGTGGAGGAATGGTACCGGATGTTATTCAAGAATCAGTTAACGTAATGAGTAATCAACTTGGTGTTCGATTTTCAGAATTTGTTGTTCTTGATGAAGATCTAAGTCAGTATCGAGACAACAACTATCCAAACCAAAACGTCGGAAACTACCGTTTTAGCAAAGGCGCATTTCAATCAAAACATGGCATCAATGGAGGTATCGTATTTGCTATCGATACAGCATTCTATTCTCACCAATATTCGTTCAGTCCATCGACTATGTGTGCTAACGCAAGTCATGCGCCCTATGATGGTGGGATGGCTATCGACATCGACTACAATACGCAAACCTACCAGTCAGCTACATTGCTGTGGGTAAACCTGGGTAACCGCCAATGTAGCTGGGATAAAGCCATTGTACTGCATGAAATGGCGCACGTTTTGGGACTGTTCCAACACTTTGAATACTATGGCTCTTGGAATACGACCTCCATGGCTGTACTAAAACTCCTTTATAGAAACCACCCTGGTACACCTTTCCATTCCTTATCCATGTAGGTCGATATTTACAACAAAGGCGACATTTCTGTCGCCTTTGTACATCTTAACCACGTTAGGTAGCGCTTAGAAAATATGAAGCGTTGCGTTAATGGTAAAGCTGTCTAAATCTTTATCGTTTGAGAACGACGTCTTAATGCCGTTGAAACGCTGCCAGCTCGCACCCACAGAAAGCATGTCTGTTACGAAGTACTCAGCACCTACGCCGTACATAAAGTCAGTGCCGCTGTCGCTACCATTTAGGTTGCCTTTGTAGTCTGCGTTGTAGTAGTGGAAGCCACCTTTTGCGTAGATTTGGATTGGACCGATATCGATACTTGGCTTAAGTGCCGCATACCAAGAGCCTAACTCAGCATAGCCCGTGCTACCGTTGCTTGCGGCCATATCGTAGTTACCGTGCTTCCAGTAACCACCTTCAATACCGATAATAGGTAGGATACCCGTACCTACATGGAAACCCATTGGCGTGTCGCTGTTACCATTGTAGTCTCCACGACCTGCTGAAACACCACCATACAACCAAGCATCTGCGAATGCAGACGTTGAGGCACCAACAAGCGCAAGCGCTAAAAGTGTCTTTTTCATTTGTAACCTTCTTGTTTAATAGAATGCGGCGAATCCAATCAAAGCCACCGCGGAGCTTTATATATCACACACTATATCTTTTGAGAAACTCATCCGTTTTAATTTTTGGTAAAACCTGAAGGTTTCTCAGAGACATAGTTCAAAATTCTTGCAGTAAATCCACTAAATTGCCGTCAACAGGCATCGATAGCGTTCAGCACTCGTTTATCCGAAACTGGGTATGGTGTACCAAGTTGTTGAGCGAAATAACTGACACGCAGCTCTTCGAGCATCCAGCGGATCTCTTTTACGTTTTCGGGTATTTTCATGCCTTTCGGGATCTTGTTAAGCAGCTCTTTGTAATCCTGCGTGACTGATTCCACTTTTAGCATGTGCATTCGGTCGCGATTTGGATCAATCGGTAACTTTTCCATGCGTTTTTCGATGGCTTTAAGGTAACGAAGAATATCTGGTAGACGTTTCCAGCCACACTCCGTTGCAAAGCCTTTGAAGATCAATCCTTCAACCTGCGCTTTAACATCCGAAAGCGCAAAGGCCATCGTCAAATCAACGCGGCCCTTAAGCTTTTTATTGATGTTAAACGCCGTGGTAAGAATGGTTTCGACCTGCTTAGCAATGTCAACTACCGTGTCGCCCAACTCACCTCGTACATGCTCTTTGAGCTGTTCGAACTTATCAGCATCCCAGACAAGACCACCCTGTCCTTCTATCAGCTTATCGATACCGCACGCTATACAGTCATCGATTAAGTCTAACACTTTACCGTAAGGGTTAAAATACAAACCGAGTTTAGATTTGTTCGGTAAGTTGGTGTGCAAGTATTTAATCGGTGAAGGTACATTAAGCAGCAGAAGTCGGCGCTGACCTTCTTTCATCACCTGCTCTTGTTCTACCTCTGTCTCGAATAGCTTAATCTCAACACTGTCTTTGTTATCAACAAGCGCTGGGTACGCTTTGACATCAAAACCACCACGTTTCTGAGAATACACTTTTGGCAACTCGCCAAAACTCCACGTATGCAGACCTTGCTGTTCGATATCATCATCAGCCACTTTAGACAGTGTTGCTTGGACCTTATCCTTCAAACTTTCTTTCAGCTCGTAGAGATCACGATTCTCTTTCAGCTTACGATTACGATGATCCACCGCGCGGAATGTAATGCGCAGGTGTTCAGGTAACTGGTCAAGTTTCCAATCATCACGAAGCACTTCAACACCCGTCATTCGACGTAGCTCTTTTTCCAGCGAATCGAGTAGCGGTGTTTCCATCGGCGTAGCGCGCGCGAGGAAGGCATCGGCATAGTTTGGTGCCGGTACAAAGTTCTTACGCAGTGTTTTTGGTAGCGCTTTGATAAGACTGACTATCAATTCATGACGCAAACCTGGGATCTGCCAATCAAAACCATCTTGGTCAATCTGGTTTAAGATTGGGAGCGGAATATGTACTGTCACACCGTCGTTATCTTCGCCCGGCTCAAACTGGTAGCTTAACTTCAGTTTGAAGCCACCTTGGTGCCAAAAGTTCGGATAGTCTAAGTCCGTGACGTGACTTGCATCGCCCTTAAACAGCATCTCTTTTTCAAAGTTGAGTAGCTCTTTATTTTGCTGACTTGCCTTCTTCCACCAAGTATCAAAGTGTTTGCCGGAAACGACTTCTGTGCCGACACGCTGATCGTAGAATTCGAACAGCTCATCATCATCGACCAAGATGTCGCGGCGACGTGATTTATGCTCTAGTTCTTCAACTTCTTGAAGCAGTTTACGGTTCTGCTTAAAGAATGCGTGCTTGGTTTCCCAATCGCCTTCTACTAATGCACTACGAACAAACAATTCACGACTGATTACTGGATCGATAGCACCATAGCTGACTAAGCGCTTAGGGACGATCGGTACTCCGTAAAGCATCACTTTTTCATGTGCCATTACTGCAGCGCGTTTTTTTGACCAATGGGGTTCACTGTAACTACGCTTGATTAAATGCTTAGCGAGTGGCTCAATCCATTCCGGTTGGATTTTAGCGATGACACGACCCCAAAGCTTTGATGTTTCCACCAGCTCGGCCGACATGATCCATTTTGGTTGCTTCTTAAACAAACCTGAAGCAGGGAAAATATGAAAACGAGCGTTACGTGCACCCTGATACTCATTTTTCTCTTGGTCTTTGACACCAATGTGAGAAAGAAGACCAACGAGAAGTGCACTGTGAACGGCTTGGTAGCTGCCCGGCTCTTGGTTAAGCTTGGCATCCATTTCACGCATCGCTTGATGAATTTGGAAATAAACGTCCTGCCACTCACGAACACGTAAGTAGTTCAGGTAGTCCTGTTTACACTGCTTGCGGAACTGATTTCCTGAAAGCGCTTTTTGCTGCTTTTGGATGTAGTCCCACACGTTAACAAACGTTAAGAAGTCCGACTCTTTGTCAAAGAAGCGTCGATGTTTGTCGTCCGAAGATTGCTGTTTGTCACTTGGACGTTCGCGAGGGTCTTGAATAGACAGTGCGGATGCAATCACCATCACTTCTTTCAAACAACCCAGGCGCGGCGCTTCGATCACCATGCGAGCAAGACGAGGGTCAATCGGAAGACGTGCTAACTGACGACCAATTGCCGTTAAACGTTTTCTTGGATCTTTGGCTTTATCGTTAATAGCACCTAGCTCTTCAAGAAGACGCACACCATCTTGGATGTTGCGTTTGTCTGGCGCTTCAACGAATGGAAACGCTTCAATGTCGCCAAGACCGAGGGCTGTCATTTGAAGAATAACCGATGCCAAGTTAGTTCGTAGGATCTCTGGATCGGTAAACTCTGGACGTGACTCGAAGTCTTCCTCAGAGTACAAACGAATACAGATACCTTCTTCAACACGACCACAACGACCTTTACGCTGGTTTGCGCTCGCTTGCGATACCGGTTCAATAGGCAGACGCTGAACCTTAGTACGATAGCTATAACGACTGATACGCGCAGTACCCGGATCGATAACGTATTTTATACCAGGTACAGTCAATGACGTCTCAGCGACGTTGGTGGCGAGAACTATACGACGACCTGCATGAGGCTGGAAGATTTTATTTTGCTCACCAGCCGAGAGGCGCGCATACAAAGGCACGACTTCAGTATCACGAAGGTTACGTTTACTCAACGCATCCGCGGTATCACGAATTTCACGTTCACCGTTCATGAAGATTAGGATGTCGCCCAAACCTTCGTCACACAGTTCATCAACCGCTTCAAAGATACCCTCTAGCTGATCACGATCGGTATCGTCATCACCACGCAACGGACGATAGCGCGTTTCAACAGGATAAGTACGACCCGATACCTCAATAATTGGTGCATCGTTAAAGTGCTTTGAAAAGCGCTCTGGGTCGATAGTTGCAGAAGTGATGATCACTTTTAAATCGGGACGCTTTGGCAGCAATTCACGCAAGTAACCAAGAATAAAATCGATGTTTAGACTGCGCTCGTGCGCTTCATCAATAATAATGGTGTCGTATTGATTTAGGAAACGGTCGTGCTGGATCTCAGCCAGTAAGATACCGTCTGTCATCAACTTAATTTGAGTGTTATCAGAGATTTGGTCGTTGAATCGTACTTTATAACCAACAAACTCGCCCAAAGAGGTTTCCATCTCTTCAGCGATACGGTTCGCTACCGAGCGTGCAGCAAGTCGTCTTGGCTGCGTATGGCCAATTAAGCCAAATTTACCACGCCCAAGCTCTGAACATATTTTTGGCAGCTGAGTCGTTTTACCTGACCCCGTTTCACCGGCAACGATAACCACTTGGTTTTCTTCAATTGCTTTGGCAATGTCATCTTTCTTTTGACTGACCGGAAGCAGTTCTGGGTACTCGATGTGTTTTGATTGATTAGCGCGCAGCTCGGCTTCCATCATCGATTTTGCGATATCTACGGCGATTTCATCGAATACGGCGGCTTGAGCCTCAGGCTTCTTAATTTTTGCTGCGCCAGCAATACGTTTACTCAGGCGAAAACGGTCTCGAATCATGCAGTCTTTTAATGCTTTTTTCAGTGACTGCGCGTTGTTCGCTTGAGCCATGGCTGGCTGATTTGATTGTTGTGAGGAAGTCAAAACATTCCCTGCTATTTTTCTTATTTAAAACTGGCGCGATTGTAGCATAGCTACCAACCTTGGGTTAACTGACACGCCAACAAAAAAGCTCCGCTTTCGCGGAGCTTTCGTAACAGTTTTTGATTTGGTATCAAGGTTCAGTCTATCAACAATATTCAGCTTAGAAGTGATATTGCAGATAAACCGTGCTGTAGTTACTACCGCCTTTGATTCGACCAAACTGAGAAGACGCTTCAAAGATAGCACTACGGTGGTGTAGAGAATAACCTAACCACAAATCTTCAAGCTCTGGTTTACGAATTAAAGAACCAATGCTGAGATCGTAAGAGATATCGATGTAGTTCATCAAGTGACTTGCACGCTTCTCTTTCTTATCCATCTCTTGCTGCTCGATATAGGTGATGTTGTCGATGTACGACAGACCGTTACCCACACCTAAGCGCATTTTAATTGGCCATTCAATGGTGTAGTAGGCTTTAATCAGAGTGACAAACTCTGTTGCGCCGTTCTGCACTTCTGAGCTCCAGTGATGTGCGATACCTGGGCTTAGGTAGATGTCCAGTGGTAGACCAAACAACTCGTCGGTCAAAGGATGACCATAGAACACCGATGACACTTGGTTGTTATACGGGTCACGCTTGCCTTTAAAAGTCAGGATATCCCCCATGTCTGATGGAGACGCCCAACCATGAGCGACTCGAACATAAGGCTTAGTGCTGATATCACGGCTTACTTGTTTCGCTTTAGAGGTACTCTTTTTCTTCTCATTGAAAAAGCCAACACCCACGAACACTTCACCTTCAAAGCGCTCTTTGATAACCGATGAGTGGTAGGCCTGGTTATCCAACATACGAATGTTAGTAGAGCCCAACAGGTACAAGTTCGATGTAACATGATAACGAGCGTCCACACCCATCGCATAATCCACGCCGCCACCTAGGCTATCAACCGTGTCTCGGTACGTACCGTAGTATTGCGTGTTAAAATCCGCATCTTTAAAACGTAGCGTTACGTTTGGACGAACTTCTAAATCGCCATAATCTAACAAACCTTGAAGTCTAAAGTTGGCGTGAAATCGGTCTTCTCCATCCGTCATCAGTTCTGCATCATAGTGCCAAACTTGATCAAAGTTATAACGCATTTGCAAACCGTAGTCTGCTGTGTCACCACCCACTGCGTTTTGTTCATCTGCCGGTATGTCGATATGTCGCATACGCGTGATCGCATTGAACTCTAATTGTTTATCATCCGTTTTATAGAGGTGAGCACCGGCCATGGTACCGTCAAGAAAGACATAGTCGTTCTTAAAGAACATCATCGGAATAAAGGTACTAACAGCTGTGTCGCTCCCTTTAGTATCAAAAGGAACGCTGGCTGTTCGCCACATTGCTGCAATACCCCACTCCGCTTCTTGCGCTTGCGTTTCGGCTTGAACTACAGGGGATGTAATCAATGCTGCCGTAGTCGCTAGCGCGAGATTTTTCTTAATCATGTCTTGCAGTTTCTCCAACTGGAATTGTTATCAATCGGTAAATCGAATTCAGGGCACGTATATTGGTTAGCAAATCACTCGAGAGCTCTGGCTACGTTGTAAGGTCTTTGCCAGTTTTTCAACTACGGAGCCTACCAACGCTATCTCTCAAGTGAAGAGTTGTTATATTATGTTGTTATTACACTTAATGTGTCACTAAACTGTGATTGTTGAATATAGACCAATAAATAACCAACAGTTATCAAAGGCATAGTTTCCACTATTTAGACCTATCGTGAAAGTAGAAAAATTAAAAAATATCCTCAATGATTTGCCAAAAGACCAAGATATTCAAATTGTCACCGGAGAAAAGTGGCTTCCTGAGCAATTGATCAGTACCGCGCTCGATAACAACCTGTTATTTCTAGAGTTTGATAACGCCCCTGATGAAGGGGAACAAGCGGTTGAGGCTCGAGGATTTGTTGAGCACGAAGTGGCGTTGCTTCGCCAGCGACTTGGTCAAATCGTTGAACAAAGTGACGACCAGTCTCAATTATTAGACGCACTCACAGGATTTTTTGTTGTCGGGCACGAAGTTACAAGCGCGGAGTTCATTGAAATGCTAGAGCAGATGGAACCGAATGACGAAACCCTGGCTCATGACGCCTGATGACATTATTGAAAAGGTGATTAGATCTGTATGACGACACTGCCCTCTCTATTAGCTGGTCCGGTTCTACGCCGCACTAACCGAAAAGAATTTACACTATGGTTTGCAAGTTCGGTCGAACCAAGTTCACTTAAGCTTCATCTATGGGCGGAACAATGTCGTTCGTATTCGTTTCCTGAATCGCAATGTGTGCGGCTCAGTCCAAAACTATGGTTGGTCAATTTTACTATTGAGCACCTACTGCCGACCCAAGACAACATCGACTACGATATTGTCGAAGCTGAAACCGGGCTTTCTGTTCTACCAGAAGATATTCGCTACGCAGAACATCCTCATATCAAGGTTCAGCTCACCGATACGGCTGACCATATCTTGCATGGTTCGTGTCGAAACCCACATCATCCAAGCGCTGATAGCTTAGTGATGCTCGACGATCGAGTCAGCCGCGCCATCGCACAAAAACAAGACACGGACACACCCGATTTACTGCTACTCACTGGAGATCAAATATACGCAGACCATATTGCAGGGCCCACCCTAGCAAGTATTCAGAAAGTCATAGAGCTATTGGCGCTCCCTAATGAGCAATTTGAGGAAAGTTCACTTGCCGATAGCGGTGCATTACACAGTGGCAAAATTGCACTCTACGATCGTGATAAATTACTTCCACGCTACCAAGATTCGACAAGCCGCTTTAAAAACTTCCTAAATCAACAGCAGACCGCCATCTTCAGCTCGCGTGATTGCGAAAACCACCTGATCAGTTTTTCAGAGTTCATTGCAATGTATCTTCTCAATTGGTCTCCCGAGCTATGGAAAGCGATCAACTTTGACGCTCTAGAACCTGAAGTCATTGCCGCCGAACACAAGGAGACATGGGCGAAGGAGAAGGAAATCCTTCTAGATTTTGTGAAAGGCTTGCCTAAAGTAAGACGCTTGCTCGCGCACATTCCGACCTACATGATTTTTGACGATCATGATGTCACAGATGACTGGAACTTAACGGTTGGATGGGAAAAAGCAGCGTATGAACACCCGTTTTCCAAGCAAATCATTGGCAACGCACTGTTTAGTTACCTACTCTGCCAGGCATGGGGAAACAATCCAACGCAGATGGAAGCTGACTGGAGCGATAAACTCGCGACTTTTTTCTCAGGAGTGACAAGCGATAGCTCAACGATATTGTGCCTTAACCAAAACCTCCATAAAGACTTTGTCACGGCATTGCTGCGCTATGAAAAGTGGCACTACACGTTGGATTCTCATCCTAAAGTTGTGGTACTCGATACCAGAACCCGCCGCTGGCGCTCAGAATCGAAAATGAACAAGCCATCCGGCCTCATGGATTGGGAAGCAATGGTGGAATTTCAACAAGAGCTGCTAGGACTGGATTCCGTTGTGGTGGTGTCGCCTGCACCTATGTTTGGGGTTAAGTTCATAGAGACATTGCAGGCAACGGCGACGAAACTCGGTAACCCACTCATCATCGATGCTGAGAACTGGATGGCGCACCCAGGAAGCGCCAATACATTGCTATCAATTTTTACCCACAGCAAAACACCTGAGAACTTCGTCATTCTCTCCGGCGATGTTCACTATTCGTTTGTCTATGACGTGAAGCTGCGATTCAAACAGAGTGATTCGCATATCTATCAAATCACCTGCAGTGGCATAAAAAACGAGTTTCCAGAGCCTTTACTCACCGTATGCGATTGGCTCGATAAGTGGCTGTACACACCTCGTTCACCACTCAACTGGTTTACCAAACGTAAACGCCTTAAAGTGTTTAAGCGAAAACCACAACCGAGCGAGCACAATCGATTAGTCAATCGAAGTGGTATCGGCCTGGTTAAACTCGACCCTTTTGGCAAGCCCGCTCACATTTCCGTGCTCCACGGTGACGGCAGTCAAACAGAGTTTCCTGAAACTTATTCTGAAGACTAAACTCTAAATACTTATCACTTTGCTTATGATCCAACTTGTGATCCGTAGTTGCGGTCACCATGTAATTACTGAAGTGACTACACTCATTTAGTGAATTGAAGTCATTATCGTCATTCAGCCAATAGTCAGGTACGCCTATGTTTAATGCCATCACCTCTCTTTTCAAACAGCTTATCGAAGGAGACGATCTGTCTAAAACGCACGGTGTCAGCCCAAACTTAGCCATTGCATCACTGCTTTGTGAAGTGTCAAAAGCAGATTACCAAGTCGATGAAGAGGAAGAAGCTGCTAAACGTCAGCTAGTGGTTCGTTTACTTGGAATAGAAGACAGCGAAGCTGAGGGGCTTCTCACACAAGCGACCGAGCAGACACAAAACTCGGCGTCGCTTTATGATTTTACGTCTAGCTTGCGCGAACTTGGCCAGGAAAAACGCTTCGAGCTTATCAAAGCGATGTGGGAAGTGGCCAACGCCGATGGGGTTATCGACCCGTTGGAAGATGCCGTAATCCGAAAAGTCGCAGAGCTTCTCTATGTTGACCACAGTGAGTTCATTAGAGCCAAAATTCAAGTGGTCGACAAGTAACCAATAAAACTGAAACCCGTAACAAAAAGCCCCAAGATGAAGCATCTTTGGGGCTAAAAATCTGGGATCTATAGGTTAGACTTTACAGCAGCTTACAGCATAGTGAGAGCAAGTTTCGCCAAGTTGTATGCATCAACAAAACCTGAGTGCTGTCGCCCTTCCCACTCAATCCCCTTCTGCTCTTGTGCAGCTTTGTGGCCGATACGTTTGTCCTTCAAGCGATTTTGAATACGGTACAACGTGGCTAGATTGACGAACTCATTAAAAGGCATGTCTATACCTTTAGACTCACATTCAAGCCTCAAGATTTCGTCATCACGCCCCCAAGAAGCGTAAATCTTATTAGTTCCACCGAAGTTCTTCACCATCGATTTAATAACGGATTCTAACGGGCGACCTTGTTTCTCTACTTTGCGCGGTGTAATACCCGTCAGTTCAGTACAAAATAGTGAAACTTCATCCTGCTCTGGCTTTACATAATACTGAGCTCGCTTAACGACCTCTTGTTTGACCAGATCGATCTCCGCTAAACCCACTTCAATGATTTCACCGGTTGTGCCAACGCCATCGACGTTCCAGCAGCACATTTCAAGATCAAAGCAAACGACTCGGTTGTAATTCATAGCGACACAGTAAACAGTTATTAACACGGCGAAATTGTAGCGTATTCAAATCAAAAGCTCGACCATCGATCTACTGATTGCTCTTTATTCAAGCAACATTCGCTCTATTTCGTCCGTTGGCCTTACTAATGTACAACTGCTCATCCGCACGATTGATAAGCTGCTCTATGGTCTCACCCCGATACACTGCCGCGCCCACACTCAGCGAACATCTAAAGTTAGGGTCAATCGTATCCCAGCTCAGAGTTGCGATCTCCTGACACATTCGGCTCAGATAGTGATGAAGTGTCCCATAGTCAATACAGCGGCTTATTAGGGCAAATTCGTCCCCACCAAGACGAAATAGCATATCGTCAGGGTAGATCTTCTCTTTAATGTAAACTGCTACTTGCATTAGGATTTCATCACCAACTACATGGCCGTATTGATCATTAATGCGTTTGAAGTTGTCGATATCAATAATCACCAAAGAAAAAGGTTTATGACAAGAAATATGATATTCGGTCAATCGGTTAAATGCTCGACGATTGTAGACTTCGGTAAGAGGATCTCGCTCAACTAAATATTGTAGATCTTTCGTTCGACGATTCACGATAACGGTGAGCCTACGCTGTTCACGGAGCATCAGGTATACGACATACGAAAGAAGAATCGAAATGAGCAGCCCGCCAGTACCAACGAAGAACAATATTAGTTTGTCGGTTTTTGAAATCACAGCATCGTGTTTGAACTGAATTTTCCACTGTCTATCGTAAAGATCGATGACAATGTCTTTTGTCGGACTATCGAGCAGAGGCCACTGGTCATTCTGATACAAAATAGGGTCATCTTCGGCATCAAAACCTAGGTCAACCACCCGCACGCCGATATCTTTGCCAATAGATGTTCTAGCAACGATCTGCTTAAAATAGGCGGTAATGCGGATAACACCGATGACAACGCCTCGCAGGGAATCTGAGCCAGCTTCAAATACCGGTACGTAAACCAGCATGCCTTGTTTGGGAATCGAACGATCAAAGCCATCTTGCAGCAAGCGAATCTTATCTGAGAGGCTTGGCTCACCAGTCACACGAGTGTTGCGAATCACTCTTCGAACCCTTTCACGGGACGAGTAATAACCCAAAGCTCGTAAATTACCTTCGTTCACTGGGTAAATGTCACTCGCAACATACATCGGCTCATCATCTTCCAGAATATAACCCTCTACTCGCGGTTTATCTTTAGGAACCGTGTAGATTTGATAGCTTGGAAAACGCTCTCTCACCCGCGCTGTATGAGTATCATATTGCTCGGGATAGACTTTTTTCATCCACTGCATTGCAATCAAACTTTGCGAACCATCGACCAATGGTGCGGCGAAACTAGCAAAGTTATCCCATGCCGACGGCTGGGTTGCGTGATAAAAGCTCGCACCCGCGCCGATAAAACTAATATCAAGCATCACCAGTTCCTTGATGTTTTCTGCTTGATTGTCCGTTAAAAATTCAAAGTTTGATTCGGCAAGCTGTTGTTGCCCCCGATAAACGATGTGAGTGATAAATATTGTAAGAATTAACCCTAATATAAAAATTAGTGACGCATAGCGTTTAACGCCACGGTCTTCTTTTTTTAAGCCTGCAACCATCTTTTGTCCTGACTTACTAATTATTGTCAGTTTTCTCATTTATGATACTCATATCCAACTGACGCATCATATGTATTGCTACTTTATTATTTTAGTGATAGCCAGAATGATTCTACACGCCCATCGATTTACAAGAAGTTGAGGCGTCGATTTATAAAACGCAGATCACTATATTTCACAAAAACACCATTATCTGCAGATTGAACGTTCAAAAAACTCACTTTGTAATGACAAATCTGCGAAAGCGTCGCGTTAAGAGCCTTGATTATGCTAGACTTCGCCCCAAAATTAATGACTAACGACTGACACATAGAGAACCCCCTATGAACTTCGATCTAAATGCTATTCCACAGACTTTCGATATGCTGCACGCTGGCCTTGCTGCCTCAAGCGTTTTACTACTCGCGATCGCCGTTTCTCGTAAGAGCAAAGTTGTCGAGAAAGTAGTTGAAAAACCAGTAGAGAAGATTGTCGAAGTTGAAAAGCCAGTAGAAAAAATCGTAGAAGTTGAAAAAGTAGTTGAAGTAGAAAAAGTAGTTGAGAAGGTTGTCGAAGTTGAGTCGAAGCTAGCAACAGCCTCTACTGATTCTGCAATGCAATTGCTATCACTCATGCAGCAAGAGGCTCGCATGGTCGACTTCCTACAAGAAGACCTTACATCATTCTCAGACGAAGAAGTTGGCGCTGCTGCACGTGTTGTTCACTCAGGCGGTAAAAAAGTCATCACTGAATACTTTGAGCTTTCTCCTATCCGTAATGAAGAAGAGGAGACTCGTATTTCAATTGAAGAAGGCTTTGACCCACAAGCAGTTCGCCTAACAGGTAATGTAACCGGCAACGCGCCATTTAACGGTACACTTGTTCACAAAGGCTGGAAAGCAGATAAAGTGACGCTTCCAAAACTGTCTGAGAACTACAACGCATCAATCATCGCACCGGCAGAGGTAGAGCTATAATGGAGCCTTCAGTGCACACTCAAGATCAACAGAAATCTCAAGATCAACAGATTGCTAAATACAGTGTGGGTATCGACCTTGGTACCACCCACTGTGTTATGTCGTTTATCGACACTCAAAATGAAGACGCGCAAGTTGAAGTCGTGTCTATTCCACAATTAACGGCACCTGGTACCGTAGAATCATACAAACAACTAGGTTCTTTTTTATATCAGCCACACGAACATGAGATGGGTCAAGGCTCTCGCACCCTTCCTTGGACGAGCGAGCCGAAAGCTCTAGTCGGTGCTGTCGCTCGTAACTTAGGTTCAAAGACACCCATTCGCCTAGTAGCAAGTGCTAAGTCTTGGCTATGCCACGGCGGCGTTAACCGTCGTGACAGCTTCCTACCGCAAGGTAGTCCAGAAGAAGTCAGCAAAGTTTCTCCGCTTCGCGCAACTGAGCTGTACCTTGAGCACCTAAAAGATGCTTGGAACCACATGCACCCAGAACATAGCCTGGAGCAACAAGATGTGACCATCACGGTACCGGCCTCTTTTGACCCAGCTGCACGTGACCTTACCGCAGAAGCGGCACGCAACGTCGGTCTTGCTCACCTGACTCTACTGGAAGAGCCACAAGCGGCACTTTACAGCTGGATTGACAACAGTGATGACAAATGGCGCGACGAAGTTAACGTCGGTGACGTCGTTCTCGTAGTCGATGTGGGTGGTGGTACGACCGACCTTTCTTTGGTTGCAGTGACGGAGCAAGACGGTAATCTTAATCTAGAGCGTGTTGCTGTTGGTGAGCATATTCTGCTTGGCGGCGACAACATGGATCTTGCCCTTGCCTACCGCTTAAAGATGAAGCTCGCGCAAGATGGCAAAGAGCTTCAGCCTTGGCAGGTTCAGGCGATGACTCACGCTTGTCGTGACGCCAAAGAAGCGCTACTTAACGATGCTGAGCTTCAATCGGTACCAATCGTCGTTCCAAGCCGTGGTTCAAAACTGCTGGGAGCAACGTTAAAAACTGAACTCACCCAGCAAGAAGTTCAACAAACATTGGTTGACGGCTTCTTCCCACAAGTGGCGGTCAATGAGCACCCAGTGCAACGTGCTCGCGGCGCTCTAACTCAAATGGGTCTGCCTTACGCACAAGACGCTGCAATTACACGTCACATCGCCGCGTTTTTGAGCCGTCAAAGCAGCGCAGCAGATAACGCATTTGCTGGCATGCCGGGTATGGAAGCACCTGCCGAGTTTATTAAGCCAACAGCACTACTATTTAACGGTGGTGTGCTTAAATCGAAGCTACTTTCTGATCGACTGTTCAACACCATCAATGCATGGTTAGAAACAGCGAATGCTGACAAAGCAAAAATGCTTTCTGGCCTTGATCTTGACCTTGCTGTTGCCAGTGGCGCAGCCTATTACGGCAGCGTTCGTCGCGGTCAAGGTGTACGTATTCGAGGTGGTATTGCCTCTAGCTACTACATCGGAATCGAAAGTGCGATGCCAGCCATTCCAGGCATGGCGCCGCCAATGGAAGCACTATGTGTTGCTCCATTTGGTATGGAAGAAGGCAGTAGTGTCCAAGTTCCAAGCCAGGAGTTTGGTCTCGTTATCGGTCAGCCAGTGCACTTCCAATTCTTTGGTTCGACTACGCGCCGTGAAGACGAAGCGGGGGTTCACCTAGATTACTGGAAACCGGAAGAGCTAGAAGAGCTTCCAGAAATTCAAGTAACACTGCCAGTTTCTGAAGGCCGCAGCATTGGAGACGTAGTGCCAGTTACCCTATCATCACGCGTCACAGAACTTGGTACACTTTACCTAGAAGCCATTGCAGCAGACAACGGTCAAAAGTGGCATGTAGAGTTCGACGTTCGCGAAGACGTGTAATCACAAAACTAAACGGCACCTCTGGTGCCGTTTTTTATCTCCAATATCTGCGCTATTAGCTTTATAAGTATTCTAAATGGAGCGTGTTATGGCATCCGCACAATATTTGGTCGGCATTGATTTAGGTACAACCAACACGGTTGTGGCATTCTGTGAAATTCAAGACGACCTCTCAAACTCCCCCGTTGAACTGTTCGAAATTGACCAATTGGTTGGCCCTGGCGAAGTGGTTCGTAAACCTCTTCTGCCCTCATTTCGCTATCACCCAGCCAAACAGCAAGTTTCTGAGGCCGACTTAACCCTCCCTTGGGAGCATCAACCTGTTGCCGGCGATATCAATAACATTATCGTTGGTGAGTGGGCTCGTGAGCTCGGCGCTAAAGTCGAAGGTCGACAAGTCTCCAGTGCAAAAAGTTGGCTATCACACACAGCCGTGGACAGAGAAGATGACATTCTCCCTTGGGCGGGTGCTCAAGATGTAGAGAAAGTGTCGCCAGTCATTGCCAGCGCAAGCTATTTAAATCATATCCGCCAAGCTTGGAACCACAGACACCATTACAACAAGTTAGAAGACCAAGATGTTGTCATCACGGTTCCCGCTTCTTTTGATGAAACAGCTCGCAAACTGACGCTGCAAGCGGCGAAGCTTGCTGGGTTGCCAAAGGTTCATCTACTCGAAGAGCCACAAGCAGTATGCTACGACTGGTACGCACGCCATAAAGAAAGTGCATCGCAAGAACTTGCTCAAGTACCTCTTATACTCGTATGCGATGTAGGGGGTGGTACCACTGACCTTAGCCTAATTGAAGCTAAACACCATGACGACGAGTTAGAGCTTAACCGAATTGGCGTTGGTGAACATCTAATGCTGGGTGGCGACAACTTGGATTTGGCACTCGCCCACATGGCTGAACAGAGGTTCAATGAGTCGAAAAAACTCAATGCCGCAAGCCTCACTAAACTTATTCAGCAGACTCGCAAAGCCAAGGAAGCATTACTTTCTTCTAATGCCCCCGAAGAAATGAAGATCACCATGCTCGGCAGTGGTTCGCGCCTAATTGGCGGAACCAAGAGTGTGGCACTTAGTCAACAAGAAGTGCATCAGATCGCTCTAGAAGGCTTTTTCCCTAAAACAGATTTTGGTACCCGACCAGACAAGAAGCGCAGCGCCGTGGTTGAGTTTGGCCTGCCTTATGTAGCTGACCCTGCCGTTAGTAAGCATGTTTCTGAGTTTCTTCACCTTCACCAAGAAGTGGCGAAGGAAGCGCTTGGAAGCGACGCCGAGCCCGCAATCCCTGTCGGTTTGCTGCTAAACGGTGGCGTTTTTAACAGTGATTTAGTCACTCGCCGACTCGTTGATATTGTTGAAAACTGGAAAGGTGCTCCAATATCCCTACTTTCTAACCCTCATCCGGATTGGTCTGTCGCACTTGGTGCTGTGGCGTTCGCTAAGGCGAGACGCGGCGCGCAGCTTAAAATTGGTGGTGGTAGTGCCCGTTCCTATTTCTTGCACCTCCAAGAGAAAAATAAGCTTGGTCAAGCGCTGTGTTTATTAGCGAAAGGAACCGATGAAGGCCAAGAGATCCGTCTAACGGGCCGACGCTTTGCACTGACGCTTGGTGAACCAGTAAGATTTAACTTACTAACATCAACGCATGATGTGTTCGGTGATCAACAGAAAGTGCAGAATGGTCTGATGGTCAATATCGACCCAGATCAATTTACACCGTTGCCGCCTTACATCAGTACGTTACAGGGTAGCGCCGCAAAACTCCAAGCGAATCAAAAAGAGCGTGTAGAAGTACAGCTAGCGTGTCAGCTCACTGAGGTTGGTACCTTAAAAGTCGAATGTGTCAGCGCTGAAGAAGAGCAGCAGCGATGGGAACTTGAGTTTGAAGTACGCAATCAGCAAGGTGCGCAGGAAACGGTGAAGGCTCATCCTGGATTAGATACGAGTAAAGAGTTGGTCTCTCGCTTATACAGTGGCAACAAAAATAGTGCTGACAGTAAAGAGATCAAACTTCTGTCCAAAACACTGGAGAAAAACCTAGGTAAGAAAGACGAATGGGACTTTCATACCCTTCGCTCTTTGGTCGACAGCTTCTCTCTTGGTAGAAAACGTCGCCGCCGCTCTGAACAACACGAGAAAAACTGGCTGCGCCTGACGGGTTTTTGTATGCGCCCAGGTTTTGGAGATGCAACCGACTCTTGGCGTATGGAGCAGATTTGGGGTTTATACCAACAAGGTATTCAGTTTCAAAACGCACAAGGCTGGAGTGATTGGTGGACATTTTGGCGACGTGTCTCTGGTGGTCTTAATGAAGAGCAGCAAGAAGTGATTCTCGGTGACATTGCCAAGTACCTTCATCCGGGAGCAATGAAAAATGCCAAGACCTTCCAAGGTGCAAAAGACAAGGGTTACGAAGCTATGGTAAGGCTTTCCGCCAGTCTAGAAAACTTGTATGTCGACGACAAGGTGCTCCTAGCGAACTGGTATCTGAGTAAAGCCATCAACCAATCTCAGTTCGAGCAAGCTCACTGGTGGGCATTGGGTCGCCTCGCTTCTCGTACTCCTCTGTACGGCAGCCAGCATAATGTGATTCCTCGCGAGCAAATTGAACAATGGCTACCTAAGTTATTAGAACAAAACTGGCTTAAAGAGCCGATGGTTGCCTTTGCTTGTGTACTCATGTGTCGTAAAACCGGCGATCGCTCGTTGGATATATCTGATGACTACCGAGAGCAAGTGTCAATTAAGCTGAAATCTTCCAAGGCGCCATCGAGCTGGCTTGAGTTAGTTTCAGAGGTCAAAGCATTGTCTGAAGCAGACTCTAAAAAGCTGTTTGGTGATGCGCTACCTGCTGGACTTCATTTACTTAAAGAGTAGCGAAATATGTATCTCGCCATTTTGCTTTAGGAATAACTGATATTCCAAGCAAAATACGAGACTTGGGTGTACATTGCCCGCCGAAAACATTTATAAAACAGGCGGGCTAATAATGAAAAAAATCGTCGTTGAGTTTCAACCTTTAGGGATTGGCGATTGGGTACAAGTGAAAGTCACCGCGGAAGTGGCTAGAGTGCTTGCCAAAGAGTACACCGAATACGGTTGGCCTGTGAGGGTTTATAGCTACCTCTACAGTGGAAACAATAACGGGCTCAAATGAGCTCGTTTTTTTATTTTTTACAATACCTTACGTATTTTATTAGTCTATCCTTTATCTGATAAGCGTTGTTAACTACACCAACGTTCACGCTTCATTTGTACAAGGATGGATAATGAAACCACCGGTAATCACCACTCTTTTACTCACTTCAGTCATTTCGTCAGCGAGTATCGCGGACAACTATACCGCGAACGACAAAATAACAAGCGACGATGAATGGCAGTTCTTACTGGTATTCCCTATGATTTGGGCGCCGAGTATCTCTGGTACAGCAGGTGATACAGATGGTCGCACTAATATCGATATTCCGTTCTCTGATATCGTCAGTAACCTAAATTTTGGCATCATGGGCGATTTCTACGCACAAAAGAACCGATGGCTTTTTGGGTTTCGTACCAACTACCTTCATATCAAAAGCGACACTAGCGCCACGTACACCCCCAAACTGCCAATCTTTCCAGAAATAAGTGCCAACGTTGATGTGGATGCAACAATGTCACTCAATGACTTTTTTGGTGGCTATGAGGTAACGAATGGATTAGTACTGCTCACTGGAGTTCGCCATACTTACAGCAGTTTTAATGTTGGAATCAACATCAACGGCTCCCCTATTACACCTATTGAATCAACAGAGCATCAGTTTGATTGGCTGGTTGGGCTCAAGTACGCGCATTATTTTAATCAAGACTGGGGATTAAGCCTAACCGTAGATACCAATATCGCTGGCGACAATGACGTAAATCGAGGTCTGAATTTAGCTGGGATTTATAGGCTTAGCGAACTTAATAATATTTGGTTTGGTTACCGGTACTTAAACCTTAAAAATGAATCTGGCCCTACTACGGTCGATGTGACGCAGCAAGGGCCAATGGTAGGCTGGGCATTCAGCTTTTAAGTGTCCTAAGTTTTATCTGCAAACTTGTCGCTAGATCAACATGCAGCCAAAGCTCTTCTATGTCTTGAACACGGAAATAAACAATCATAGTGCTCCTAAGTGTTATCTCATGACGACGATGTCACAAGCCAAACTATCATTCTTGGAGCTCTATGATTTACCTATCTGCGCCACCTCATCACAAAGCCAATATGTTTCCAGCTAAAACTGAGATCCCTTTCCACATATTGGTTCCTAACTACGTAACTACTAAATTAACCAGCGGTCTAGCGCAATGCTATCTTCTACCCAGAGCTCATTTCTGTAAAAATCGATAAGGAACATAGCGCTATAGAACGTGCTTACCGCCAAATACGATTCGATATCAAAGAAGACGTCTATTACTTCGACGCCATCATTTGTCCTTTAAATTGAAGTACTTTCCATTGACGAGTCTCAATAAAGAACGCCGCCACAACCATGTACACCGCCACCAATGCGAGCAGCCCTAAACGTATCCACATCTTTTCATCTATCACACCTGAACTCATCAATGTGGTGCCAATTAGCACCAGCGCTGTATTGAGTGCCGTAGCGTAGATAGGTGCCTTGGCGGATTCAGTGTACATTTTCTGCCCAATAAGAATCGCTAACAACGCAATGAATAGCGTGTAAAAACCGATGTTTGGCACCAAGGCAAGAAACCCAAACACAATGATGGCTATTACCCCACCAATGGCATTGCTAATCAAAAGAAACATACTTAACTTCACTGACTTCTCGCCAGTGATCATCAGCGACAACAAGGCGATGAATATCATCGACAGCAAAGCTTCGGAAATCTGGAATACAAAAAAGACGCATACCACGGGAAAGGAAATAATCAGGGCGCGCACCGCCGAAAACCAACGAAACGAATCCGACAATTCAACTGCTTTATGGCTTTGATACGTCTCCTCATACTCAGGAAGGTAGACATGCATAACTGCGAAAATAACGACTGATATCGCACCAGATAAACTCAGCCCTACGGCTAAGAAGATGGTTGTTCCTGTGCTTTGAATAGCCATAAATGGCAACATCAACGTCGACATCAGTAGGATGGTCGCGAACAAGTTCCATTTCGGATTAAGGAACAGGTAGTAACCCAACAGCATCAAAGCTGCGACACAGAGCAACATCGGAATTGGATACTGCGCAAACCCAACACTCAGCGCCACACCAATGGCCACGGTAACGATCATAGCTAGCAGCAGCTCATAGACAATATCAATGTGCAGTACACGTTTTTCAAACAAAAATTTCGCTGTAAAAATCGGCGCAACAAAGGCTAGAGGCCAATCTATCCACGCTGCCAAAAACGTCGCTACAGCGACGCCAATGGTGAAGCGCAAGATACGATTCTGAGTAGCATCAGAGAGCCCAGAAGTTGCAACGTTCTGCGCTTCATTAGTGGAACTATCTGACATAAGACATCCAACTTACTAGACGGATCCAAACTTTACCCAGAAGATTAAAGATTCCGTTGTCACTGGTATACACGACCACATCAGCTTGGCCGCCGATTCTCAGTAAGCCAGTTGTATCTGTAGTATCAAACTCGATACTCACTGGCAGCATTTGAGTTTGTCTCAACCAGCCGGTCTGATTGTTGGCTTGTGCCAATTTACCCGCTTGATTGCTTTGCCCCCAATCAACACCCCAATCGACGCTAGAAATACGTCCCTTTACTACCTTACCTGGCGCAAAATCCAAGGCGATTTCCACCTCGTTCCCTGGTTGGATATTCCCTAGACTGTTCTCACGAAAGTACGCTTCTATCCAGATACTGTCAGTAGAAACAAACGTCATGATAGGTTGACCCGCACTGGCATAAAAACCCTCAGAAAGACTAAAGTTTGATACCCCACCATTGGTCGGCGCGCGTACGACAGTGCGCTCAAGATCGAGCTGCGCTTTTTCTAACGCCAATAGTGCTGCTTTGATTTGGCTATTTTCTTCACCTTCAGCGCCCAATTGGCGATTAGCACGTTCTAGATCGGCTTGAGCATTCGCGACGTTAGCCCTCGCTGTCGCGAGATTGGCGCGAGCTTTGTCCGCTTCAGAATCAGACACCACACCTTTTTCTGCTAGCCCCAAAACGCGTCGAGTTTGTAATTCAACATTATCACGTTCAACCACCGCACTAGTGAGTTTCGCCTGAGCCGAGGCAATACTCGCGGTCTGTGCACCGACATTCTGTCCCGCAATTTCCAGATCTTGTTCAGCTTTCTTGACCGCAATCTCATAATCCACTGGATTTAGAGAAACCAAGATATCGCCCTCAGAAACCAACTGATTTGGTCGCACTTGGATATCAATGACTTGCCCTGACACTTGGGGTTTAACCGGCACGACATAACCTTGAACTCGGGCGTTATCTGTTGAAGGAACAATTCTGTCAGAAACAATGCTCACACCAAGGCTAACCGCAATGGCGATGATGAGACCGTTGGTCACTTTCTTGACTTTGTTCTGTTTAGCGTTCGCTTGCTCACTATGCAACCCTTTTTGCTCGGCGTTATCCGTGGATGAGATAGCTGGTTCGCCTTTGTCACTCATTATGTCGCCCCTGTTAACAATTCTTCAACTTTCGTTTATTTAGGTATAGACTAAATAAGCAGAGTTTAAAAACTAATTGCTATATAAATTAGTATTTTAGAGCTATCGATCATGCATTCAGTTTTCATTCTCAATCATTGACAATGTTAACGGGCTAGATATCTAAAAGTTGCCATTTCACGCCAAGTGGCTAAGCTAAAAACAACGCTTTTCAAGAGTCTGAATCATGCCTACACCCCAAGAGCCCGATAATCGACTGATCAAATCGAGTTATGCTCGTATCTTGCTCGAATTATTTCGTGAATACGGAGAAGATCCACACCAAGCGATCCGTGACTCAGGATTGCCACCTGATCTGTTTGATTTAGACCAAGAGTTTTTGCCCCAAGAGCCCGTAAAACGACTGTTGTATTTACTTGGCAATCAACTTGGAATGACCAACTTTGGCGACTTGGTAAGAACCGCCATCAAGCAAAAATCACTACCAAAGCTGTTAGGGCAATTCTCTGAGTGCAGCACAGTGAGAGACGCCTTGAAGCACTCGCATGATGTGTTTGCTTATGACGCCACCAACGTTAGCGTTGGACTTGAAACCGTGCACGGAAGAACCTGGTATTGGTGTAAGCGGGAGAATGATGGCAGTGACCCGTTTATTTGGTCTGAAGTCTGGGCTATGTTGTATGCGATTGAGCTAGTGCGAGCGCTAACCAAGAGTCAATGGACGCCAAAACAGCTTAAAATCCAGATTGATGAAATCGAGCTTTACCAAGCGATCATTGGCAAATCGACTCAATACATCGTCAGTAATGATCGTATCGAGTGGTTAATCGAAGATGAGATTTTAAATCAGCAGCCCAACATCACAGCCAAAGATACTGAAACCCAAGCGCCACTAGTCACCTGGCATGCCAACTTTACAGACCAAGTTTTTACCGCACTACTACCCTATGTACGAGAACATAACTTAACACTCGAAAACACGGCAAAACTCCTTAAGCTGTCGCCGCGAACATTGCAAAGACGCCTCAAAGAAGAACGCACCAATTTTCGTCATATCAAAGACAACTTAGTTTTTACCGTTGCCGTCGACATGATGGGTGAGGAGTTGTCTCTTACTCATATTGCCAGTCAACTGGGATTCTCTGATATTTCCCACTTCTCGCGCTCGTTTAAACGCATTAGCGGCCTAACCCCCAAGCTCTACCAAAAAACGGTGTTGAACCTGAACCACAACCATCGAGCTCAATAAGCGAACATGGCAATCCATTACCAACTGTTACACATCGAGAATGAAAACTATAATTAGGACATATACATAACCGACTCATGCTGGTAGCGTGTCGGCGGTATTGAATAATGAGTTTTAGAGGTTGTCCCTGTGCGTATGCTTGCTTGGTTTTTTGCTGTTGTTTCTGTGAGTTCTTATGCCAATGATTGGAGCTGGCAAGACCTAGCGCAGGAAATAGATGCACCAAGCTACAGCAATCATTTTAAAGACTACGATATTAGAGCACGCTACGATCTGATGATGATTGTCGACTATCAAAATAGCCATGATGAGGAAAGATCAGCGCGAGAAGATGATTACCATCAAGCCCTGATTCGCTTTGCTGAGAAAGGCGTTAACATCCTTGAGCTGATTGAGGAACAAAAACAAATAGACGACGATCATTCAGACTGGAACATGAAAGTAAACAATGATCTGATTGGAAAGCAAGGTCGACTCCCAGGCTTTATCGTTCCACTGGAATTCGACAACTTAACAGTCACTGAATTTATCTTAGTTCCCACTGCTGGTGCCTGTATCCACACCCCGCCCCCACCAGCGAATCAAATGGTCGTCGTTAGCTTTCCGCAAGGTGTGCAGTTCAGAGGGTTGTATACCCCGGTTTGGGTGGAAGGAACGCTGGCTCAACAAACCAACTCGTCTAATATTGAGCTGTCAGACGGTGCCACGGATGTGACCACCGCCTATACAATGGAAGCTCAGTCAGTAGAAGTGTACGAATAGAAACCTAAGCGAACTTATTCGCTCTCAGTTTCAACCGTTCGTGGACGCTGACCAAGACGATAGATCTTTTCAGCGCGAGTACCGAAAAACCAAAAGCTTGCGGCGAGCACGGCAAAAAACAGTGCTTTATGCGTGCCTTCCCAAAAGTACTCAACAAATCGGGTATACAGGTTAATAAACACAAAAATTAGACCAAAGCCACGGTTCAGCTCATCGTCAAACTTGATGCCATGATAGAGCGCTGCAAGCGAAGCGATCAGTAACAATACCGACCAATGGATGAGCGAAAACTGGCTCACATCCCCCCACTCTGCAAAATCAGCGTAATTGCCAAAAATGGAGACAACCCAAAGCGACAAGAAGAACAAAATCAATCCATAGGCGCGAGTCGTAATGGAAAAGTCTTCAAACTGTGGCCACTTACGCTGAGTTGTCATCCCTAACGCAACCAGAATTGCACTAAACAATACAAACCGCAGAGGCAGCGTCATGCCAAGAAAATAACCAGACTCATCCCACTGGTAGGTTTCAATGCCAAACCAAATGCTCAGACTAAGTAAGGCACATGCCCACACCAACAAGGATGGTATCCAGAACCCAAGTAATCCATAAACAATGGATGCAAGTAAGATCAGTTTCGTTAAGTTATTGGTTTCAATAACTTGACCAATAAAATAGATAGAAATAGCGGTACTGATGATACCCAATACGAATAACGCTTCATTACTGAAGGTTCTATCTGGAGCGCTCGACTTTCTTCTTACGCCGTAGAGATAAAAACCCGCGGCCACGACAGCAAAAAATCCACTTTTCGCGATATCAGGCGCGCTAAAGATCTGTTCGATAAGTTCAATTAACCACTTATCGAGCAGTACTGATAAGACTGAGAGTACGATGCATAAAATGGCGACCCAAAATGAGTACTTAGCTATCAATGACCAGTCAATACTTGCAACTTCATAACTGCCTTTAAGTTTGCTGCGATCGTCATCAGTGATCACACCTTCTTCGTGCCATTGGTCAATCGCACTGCTTACCACGCGACTTTCTCTTTTTGACAGTTTCATCGCTCTATTCTTCCGTTCAGTTGCTTGAGGCTAACCCTCAAAATTTGTCGTCACACTATACAAATAGCTGAGACTTCGCAAACAAAACAGCGTCCCCAGATATCAGGACTTTGTCATTTTTTAGTAACCCGCATAGACCTCAGTACTTGAGGGTGCTTCTTGCTCAGCTAGCTCTATTGATGTAGGCAATCCGCTTGCGGTAGATTCGATAAACTAGAGCAAGTAGTATACAAACAATAGCAGGTACAACAAGCGCCAAAAATGCCAAGCTCTTGAAAAGTAAAGCACCAACAATGCCACCAAGAATAAAGCCAAGCAAAATCGTTACAAACAGCTTCGCTTTACGCTTATCGAATGTCTCTCCACGCAACGTAGAGCCAATCATGATCCCAAGATCAGTGACAATCCCAGTCACATGCGTCGTGCGAACAACCGCACCACTAAATGTTGTTGCGAGAGCATTCTGCAGGCCACACGCCGCCGATGCAAAATAGCTACCGGTTTGCGAGCCATTAAGTAAAAAGTATGTCGCAGCAAACAAAAATAGGCTCTCGATACACAGTAGCCATTCGTACTGTCGACCAAGCTTAAGTGATACGTTCGAAATGAATAGCCCAGAAATGGCCGACCCAACAAGAAAACTCACAATGATGGCGGACAAATGCCCCGCTGCTGACCAATCATTGATTAGCTGAGTTCCAAGTAGCGTTGCCGTCCCTGATAGGTGTGAAATAGCTTGGTGTTGAAATCCAAGTAGACCGATAGCGTTTACGGTTCCCGCAAGCAACGCCAGCACAAAAGCTCCAGATTCAATCCAACGGGGTAGTTTAGAGATCACCTGAGTACCTCACGACAACAAAATAGATTAACGACAAAATAGACTAACGACGATTAAATCGAAGCGTGCATCATAATCCTATCGAGCGGGTTTTCTTTGATTTGAAACACATAATGTGTTGCGGGCCGGCTTCTCCCCCTAAATAGAGGTCTCCAGTGTCATCAAAACCCACTTTTTGATACAACTGGTAAGCGACGATGTTTTTACAATTGACGGTCAGATACAAATCACAGGGCGCGATGTTAAGCCAAGAATGAAATTGTCCGATAATGAGGTTCAAAGAGGCTTTGGCAAGCCCAAGTCCTTGATAGCGTTTATCGATAAAGTAGGCTCTTAGCCCTATCGCGCCGCTGGGTGCATTGCTCATAGTGCTTGCATAGCCTTGGTCGAGTAAAAAGAATCCTACCGCTATGTCATTAGAATAAATCACCCATTGGGTCTCTAATGGCTTAGTGAGACTTGTATGAACAATTTCCGAAGTGACACCCACAAATGGGAGTTGGCTATCTTGTACTGAGAGGTTGACTAGCTCCTCTGTAACTGGCACTTCTATTTTTTTAATGGTTAACGTCATAAAACCAATCCATTTTCACTCCAATCAAACTCCATTTGTTTCGCTGGATTTTACGCACCAAATCCAACCAGTGAGTTCAAATTCAGCAACAAGTAATTCACCCACAGATAAACGATGATGATGTTATTACTTACAGAAAGTATCGATGTAGAGCGCTTCTACTTTGTCTCTCGCCCATTGAGTTCGACGCAAGAATTTTAAAGATGATTTAATTGAAGGGTTGCTATAAAAGCAGTTGATCTGAATCTCTGCGTCCAAACCTTCCCAGCCGTAATGCTCTTGAAGGCGGACTAGGATTTTTTCTAACGTTAGACCATGTAATGGATTGTTTGGCTGCTCTTGAGTCATGTCTTGTACCTAAAGTGAATTGACGGGCGGCAGTGTAACAGATTCCTTGACTATAGGTGAATGTGTCCGTTAACCCCCTCTAGGGGCGAACATGATAATGGTCATTCCAAACAATGCGACCAGAGTACCGACAATGTCCCACATTGTTGGTTTGATTCCATCCACCAACCATAACCAGAGAATGGCGACAAAAATATACACTCCACCGTAGGCCGCATAAACTCGACCTGCTGCCGTCGGGTGCAATGAAAGCAGCCACGCAAACAAGCCTAGAAAGATCGCTGCTGGCAACAACAACCAAATGGACTTGCCTTCTCTAAACCACAAATAAGGCAAGTAACAGCCTAAAATTTCTGCAATCGCTGTTACTAGAAACAGTCCAAATACTTTAATGTCTATCAAACTCAGGCCTCACTGCTGTATTTATAAGAAAGGACGAAGAGCTTGAATAGCTTCGTGAATAGAATTGAACTGGATCTTAGTAATACATACTTGCGCCAATGCAAATTCATGGGATTGGATCAAAGACGTGACTTCTTCTAAAGTCAAAGTTTTGTGCTGAGCGGTGAGAGCTGTGTTGAGGCTAGAGCCAACTTGGAACTTGAAAACGTCTCCATGAGAGTCGATCAAGACGTCGTCGTCACTAGAAATCAATGAGGCTAGCTCATTAGCTAAGTCAGCTTCCGATGCGATGAATAACAACTCATCATCACCTTCGAGTTTAAATAGGCATGGCCATTGGATCATAATAGTATGTGTTAACGTCGCCGCGCTTTGAAACTCAAGTCATTATCGGTGTTTATATTGAGTAGGGCAATAACCTCGGCCAACGTTGTCGATTTTTAGGAGAGTGTCCTGAATTCTGTGTAACTGTCTAAACTTAAGCCTTAAAGGCTAAGGA
>NZ_JBJHPB010000030.1:0-58977 GCF_059412285.1 Vibrio sp. CB1-5
TACGTACGGTTCTGTAAGAGGGATGAGGCGGTAACGCCTCACCCTACTTGATATTCTCATATTTAATAATTCCTAAGTGGAATAGGTTTGTAGCGATGGTTTCGCTAGTCCTAGCGATGTAAGTCGCTACAATTTAACAAAATTACATTTTGAGCGCCTGACATGGACGTAACTTACGACATTCTTGTTTTACTATTTTTTGTAGCTGGATTGGCTGGCTTTATTGATGCCATGGCAGGTGGCGGCGGGCTGTTAACGTTGCCAGCGCTGCTCTCTGCGGGTGTGCCGCCCACTCAGGCACTGGCAACCAATAAACTGCAGAGCTCGTTTGGCAGTTTTTCGGCTACTTGGTATTTTGTCCGCAACGGCATTGTTGACCTTAAAGATATGCGCTTGGCGATTGCCTGTACCTTTGTTGGCTCGGCTGTGGGTGCTGAGCTTGTGCAGCATATAGATGCGGGCGTGTTGACGAGCCTTATTCCGGTATTGCTACTAGGTATCTCACTCTATTTCTTACTCGCTCCACAGGCAGGAGAGGGTGGCGGCAAACCTAAGATGTCGGAAACGCTGTTTGCTTTTTCAGTTGGTACTGGTGTGGGCTTTTATGATGGTTTCTTTGGGCCGGGTACTGGCTCTATTTTTACTATCTGTTTTGTTGCTATCGCTCAGCTCTCGATTGTTCATGCGACTGCGCGTACTAAGGTACTCAACTTTACCTCGAACCTGGCTGCGTTGATTTTCTTTATCATTGCCGGCCTGCCTGTTTGGGAAATTGGTTTAGTAATGGCGGCGGGTGGCTTCCTAGGTGCGCGCATGGGAGCTAAAGTTGTAGTGTCTAAGGGAAAGAAGTTTATTCGTCCGCTGGTGGTTGTTATGTCAATGGTGATGGCATTAAAGCTACTTTGGGAACAAAATCCTCAATGGTTTCAATCACTGTTTTAAGGCGTGATTGCTTGAGTGCACTTGGCCGGTATATCACATGAACTGGGCGCGTTAGGGTGGTCAAAAAATCAAAGTCAAAACATAGTGACTCACTTATGTGCAAGGTTTTGATGATTGATAGCGGTACGAGTGCAGGTGCCACCCCTCGGATAGCGAGCTGAGCTGCAGCAGTGTACGAGTCCATCTGCATGCTTGGCGTTATTCCTGCTTGCTGCAGCAACCCAGCTTGGTACGTATTCGCGGGATTGTTGAGGTCGTTGGTGATAAGGCTCGTCGGCGACTTGGTTAAAGGCTGTTTGCTCACCACCTTAAATGGTTCATCAAAAAGATGCGTCGTTACTAATCCAAGTCGTGAGTTTAAATGGCCTGCGCACAGGCCAACCGCCGCCTCACCCGATTTGACATGCTCGATGATACGGGGTGTGTGGTTGGTGGTGACGGTGAGATAGTTGTCCTTAGCAAGCAGTTGCGGCATTACATCACTTAGGTAGCCTGCCACTAAGGTTTCTGAGCAATCGAGTCTTAATGTTGAGTGTGTTTCGACCTGCTGTTCTTCAGCAATTAAACCGCGCAGCTCATTTAAACTGGGGCCGACCCGAGCAATGAGTGCTTCTGCCTCTGGCGTCAGACGTATTTGCCTTCCTTCTGGCTCAATTAAGGTTTTACCGAGTTTCTTTTCTAGATTGGCAATGCGTTTACTGACCGCAGACTGGCTGATATAGAGACGACTACCGGTTCGTCCCATGGTTTTCTCTTGAGCAAGTACCAGCAGTGTTTCAATACCTTCTAAAAGCATGTCGATTATGATGAAAAAGTGGAATCAATAGTCATAGGTTAGCATAGAAATCTTTGTGCTAACTGTTGTGCTTTCTCTTTTTAGTAAGCAAGGCAATAGCTATTTTTCCTGACATGGGATTTCCTTTTGTTTGGTGTTGTGAGCTGACGTTTGGCTTTTAGCCACTGGTGTGGTGATGACGACGTGGTAGCCCTCTCCATTGCCAGCTTCGACAAAATCGACAAAATAGCGAATGCTGTCTAACTCATCTTCGACATAATGCGAGACATACAGCAACTGGCTTAGGTTTTCTTTGGCGATTAGCTCTAGCGCATTCATAACCAATTTACGCCCTAAGAAGTCAAGGCCTTGATATGGTTCATCCAAAATCAGTATCGTCGGCTGTTTGATAATGGCACGTGCGATAAGAAGTAGGCGCTGCTGACTGTATTCTAAAGACTTGAACGCGCAATCTTTCAGGTGCGACATGTGCAGCAGAGTTAACCATTCATCAGCGGCGTTGATTTGTTTTTTGCTTGGTTTGTCATAAAGTCCGATGGAATCAAAGAATCCAGACAGTAAAACGTCACGGGCATTGCAGTTAACTCGGTATTGCAGGTGCAAAGAGGAAGACACCATTCCAGTGTGCTGCTTGATGTCCCAAACGGTCTCACCGCTGCCACGCTTGATACCATAGATCTCTATATCATTGCTATAACACTGCGGGTGGTCGCCAAAAATCATCCCTAATAAGGTACTTTTTCCACAGCCATTGGGACCGCGAACTTGCCAGTGTTCACCATTGTTGATTTGCCAATTGACGCCGGAGAATATCTTTTGCTCCACGTACTCGACTTTTCCGTCAGTGATTTTGATCAAGGGATCTGCAAACTTTGCCGTATGTTGATGTTTGCGGATAAGTTGGAGCCACTGTTCGCTTTGTTGTGAAGACTGCGCTAACAGCTGAGAAATAATCGGGTGCTCGCGCCACTCGGTGTAGCTAAGCTGCTCCTTGAGTGCCCCTTTTTCAAACATCGCCACGTGTGACATCCAGTTTGGGACTTCATCTTCTCGAGAGGTAATGATGACGAGCTGAACGTGTAGGGATAGGTCTTTGAGATAGTCTGCCAGCATTTTACGATGCAAGGTATCGAGACCAACAAAAGGTTCATCAAGCACCAGTACTTTTGGTGCGCTGGCGAGTGCTCGCGCTAACATCACGCGGCGGGTTTCACCGGTTGATAGCTGCCTAAAACCGCGCTCTCTAAGATGAAGTAAATCTAGCTCTTGGATAAGCTGCTCGACCACATCTGGGTTATCAGAAAACTCCGAGACCAATTGCTCGACACTGCGTCCAAAATCAATTCGATCTAAAAACTCACTGTCGTCATTGGCTTGTTCTAGTTCTAACAGTCGCTGCTGCTCGGCTAGTGAGACTTGAGCAATGCTAGAGTGAGGTTGCTGGAGCTGCCCTTCATCGGCTTTCAGTTCACCACATAGCAGATCGCCAAGTAGGCTGCCAACGTTGCCATGGGTTTCAAATACCGCCCAGTGCTCGCCTGAGCGAATGGTCCATTGTGGTACAGACAGTGAAAGTGGGTGGTTTAGCGAGACATTATTGAAGCAGATATCCATAGACGTTTCCCTGTCTGAATAAAAAGTGAGTGGCTTTTAACCAACATACTAAAGCGACAGAGAAAAATGAAGAGGCTGACAGGAGAATTCGGTATCTCCTGTCAGTTACTTGAAGCTACTTGTCGAGTGCGAAGGTTGGTAAAGAGAGGTGCCAGCGAATTGCGCCAAGGCGGATCACGAGAGTGGCAACAACGCAGCAAAGGAAGGCGCTGCCCGTTGATGCGCCCATCATCAGAGCACCTACATGGAAGGTACCGCCAATAATACAAGCAGTAGCATACACTTCACGCCTTAACACCATAGGGACTTCACGGGCAAGAACGTCACGAATAATACCTCCACCACAACCGGTCAATACTCCCATGATCACTGCAATCAAGTACGAGTCTTGAAATATCAACGCTTTTTCGACACCGATACCGACAAATACCGCAAGGCCAATCGCATCACTGACGGGAAGAACATACCAAGGTAAGCGCCTCGGATGTCGTATCAGCATCATAGTTGCGATACACGTAACGATAATGACCCAAATGTAGGTCGTGTCGGTGATCCAAAAAACAGGCGTTGCACCAAGCGCCATATCACGAATAGTACCACCACCGATGGCGGTGACACTGCCTAGCACCATAACACCGAAAGGATCCATCCTAAGTCTTCCTGCAAGTATCACTCCCGATATTGCAAATATTGCCGTACCAAAAAGGTCGACCAAATAGAGCATGGAATCCACAGCTATATTCTCACTGAAGAAAAGTAATAGGAAAGTGCGCCAATTTTACGGGATTTAACGTTTGCGGATAGCGAATCTTGCTTAAATGTGATAGATATCTCATTTCTAGTGTATTCGTACTGAGTCTAGGTGTTCACACACTTGAGTGACGGCCTGCAAGGTTCGTGGTGTTGGTCGATTAAGCCAATCTGAGGTTAAAGCCCACACATGTTTGTTTTGTACCGCGGGTAGCTCTTGCTGCCATTTTTGCCACATATTTCCGTTAGCGATGGCGTGTTCTGAGGTGAATATGGCCTCAGGTTGGCGAACGATGACCTGTTCGGGACTGACTTGAGGATAGGGCGCTTTACTGCTTGCAAAGATGTTTTCTCCGCCACAGAACTCAAACACTTCGCTAGGCCAGTTTCCATCGGATAGAGTGATGATAGGCTTTTCACTCAGTTGGTAGAAATAACGCACTTTGTCCTCGGTGTCGTACTTCTTCTTTAACTCTGCAAGCTTGGCTCGAAACTGCTTTGCTGCGTTGACACCAATATTTGGGTCGTTGGCATATTGGCTTAGGGCTTCAAGGTTGTTGGCAATGCCTTCTAGGGATTTTGCTTTAGAGTAATAGAGATTGAAGCCGAGGTGTTCTAGTTTCTCAAGCTCTCGGGCTGGGTTTCCTGTCGGCCATGCCAAGATAAGATCCGGCTCTAAAGCGACGATTCGCTCTAACTTAATGCCTTGATAGTTAGCGACGCGTTCGAGTTTTTCTGCTTGCTCTGGGTAGTCGCTGTATTCACTGACTGCAATCAGCTTGTTGCCAAGACCAGCCGCATAAGCCAGCTCTGTGGTATGTGGGGCGAGGCTAATAATACGCTGAGTATCGGCAAAGGCTGCGAAACTGGCCAGCAGAGCTAAAACACCTAACAGGGTTTTCTTCATTGATTACAATCCTTGGTAGATGATGAACATTACAGCGCTTTGTAGCATTAACCACACATAGATCCGCCATGCGATATGTTTTTGAATTTGAGCGATATGAAATGCCGCGGGTGCGATTTTCCCACCCACTCGAGCGCGCTGCAGTTTGTCACTGCCATAGATAGCTGGGCCACCTAGCGCCAGCTCAAAGCGGTTAGCGTAGCCGCAGATAAGCCAGCTGGTCGCTGCATTTGGCCATGTTTTCGCTTGGGATAGCGTTTGTTTGATAGCGTTAGTAGGAAGGCCGAGTAAAACCATCATTGAGAACAGCTTTTGCGGTACAAAGTCGATCACCATAAATAGCCAAGCCGCCGGTCTACCAAAAGTCGCATAACCTGGTTTATTCGGGCTCCAGCTGCGCGCGAGCTCCGCACAAAGCCGATACATTAGTGCGCCAATGCCACCAGTTAGGCCATACCAAAATAAAACGCCGATGACGTTTCTCGCATAGCCAACAATCACGCTTTCCGCTCCCGCCTTACCAAGTCCAAGTAGCGACAGCGCGTCTGTTTCTCGATTGACTTTCGATGCGAGTAAATGGCGAGCGCCTGTCTTATCTTCTTTTGCTAAAGCGTCGATGAAACGTCGAGTGAATAGCTCATTACCACGCCACTCAATAGCAAGCAGTAGCAGGGCAAGCTGATAGAATTCTGCTTTCCAAACCAAAGTTTGAAGTGCGACCAGCACCGCTAAGGTTGGAACGAGTAGTAGTAATAACGCAAGAGTTCCGGATAGTTGTTGCTGTTGAGGTAATGCGCTTGGAGAGTTAACCTTGCTCGCTATATGACTTAGCAATAATTGCCAGAACCTGACAGGGTGCGCCGCTGGTGGAATGGGGATAAGCAGATGAAACAAAAGTGCACCCCAGAGAGTGAGGAGTGCACCATTGGCATATAAACTCTCAATAAAAGAGCTCATTTACGTCGTCCTTGTACGTGATGTTGTTTACAACAAGGTGCGCTTATTTAAGCAGCTCAACCATTTTTACTACCATTTCTGACGAGCTTTGCGCTGCTAGTGGTAGGAACTCTTCAAAGCTCATTGGAGATTCTTTATCGGCTACATCAGAGATAGCACGAACCACCACGAATGGCGTGTTGAACTGATGACAGGTTTGCGCAATCGCAGACGCTTCCATCTCAACGGCAATAACACCAGGGAAGTTTTTGCGGATAACCTCTTGACGCTCTGGACGGCAAACGAATTCGTCACCGGTACAGATTAGGCCGCGTACCGCGTGCTTGTCTTCCATTTGTGCCAGTGCTTGCTCAGCTACGTCCATCAGTTTCTTATCCGCGGCGAACGCTGCTGGTTGACCTGCCATTTGACCAATCTCGTAGCCAAATGCTGTTACGTCAGCGTCGTGATGACGAACTTCGGTCGAGATAACCACATCACCCAGGTTTAGAGAAGACTCAAAGCCACCTGCAGAGCCCGTGTTAATCACAACGTCTGGCTGGTAATCGCTAAGAAGGATCGTGGTACCAACGGCTGCCGCGACTTTACCGATACCTGATTGAAGTAGCACGATGTCGGCACCGTTAAGTTGACCAGTAAAGAAGGTGCAACCGCCTTTTTTTACTTCTTCTAGGTTAGTTAGTGCTGCTTTTAGGATGGACACTTCTTGTTCCATTGCGCCAATTACGCCGATTTTCATAGAGATTCTCTCAAGTTGGAAAACGTATTTTGGCGTGCAGTATAGCAACAGTCGCCGCGCTTCCCAACCTTTGCGAGCTGGAGTGGTTAGGGATTTTCGATGACCAATCCAGTTTCGATGAGCTTTGCGCGAAACGCTTCAACCCGTTTTCTGTTCACGTCAAAATCGTAGTAACCAATGCGAGCTTCGGAGCGTACTAGTAGCTCACCGTCTTGGATTTTAATCTCCATATCATCCACATACCGGAACACGCTTGAGGTGTATTCCACACGTAGGTAGTTGTCTTCTAGCACAGCTACCTCGGCGTTATCGAAGCTAAGTGCAACGGTTTCAATCTGATTGATGTTGGTGTCTGGGGCGAGCTTAAATGGGGCGAGTTTAAATTCTTCACGACTATCTTGAGTGGATACGCAGCGCGGACTGTCGCCGCAAGGCTCTTCGGTTCGATCTGTGGTGGTCTTATAGCCTGCTCCGCAGGCGGTAAGCAAAATGACAGAAGAGAGGGTAAATAGCTTAGTTATTGTCATAACGTTCCCTTGCAAAGTGAAGCGATTAAATAAAAGCCCAGCAGAGCTGGGCTTAGTCTTGGTTTGTGTACTGGCAACCCTATATATCTAGGAAGTCTAGTATGCCTTCAGCGGCTTTGCGTCCCTCATCAATGGCCGTCACCACTAAATCTGAACCTCGCACTGCGTCACCACCTGCAAAGATCTTCTCATTAGTAGTTTGATACATAAACTCTTGAGATGCAGGTGCTTTAATGCGGCCCCATTGATCAAGTTCCACCCCATAAGGTTCTAGCCACGACATATGATGTGGCTGGAAGCCAAATGCCATGATAACCGCATCTGCTTCCAGTACATGCTCACTGTCTTCCACTGGCTCAGGTCGGCGGCGGCCTGCTTCATCTGGCTCGCCCAAAGCTGTTTTCACGACTTTCACGCCGCAAGCGTTGCCGTTAGCGTCCACTTCAATACCAAGAGGCTGAAGGTTAAACATAAAGTTAACCCCTTCCTCACGAGCGTTTTTCACCTCGCGGCGAGAGCCCGGCATGTTGGCCTCATCACGGCGGTAGGCACAAATGACGCTGCTCGCTGTTTGGCGAATTGAGGTGCGCACACAGTCCATGGCCGTATCACCACCACCAAGGACAACGACTTTTTTGCCTTTCATATCAATAAAGGGCTGCTCTTCACTAAGCTCCATGACCTTGTAGGTATTGGAAACCAAAAACGGCAGGGCATCAAAAACGCCGGGCGCGTTTTCGTTTTCTAAACCAGCGCGCATGTTCTTGTAAGTACCGACGCCAAGGAATACCGCATCGTACTCTTCAACTAAGCTTGCCATCTCAACGTCTTTACCGACTTCGGTATTGAGGCGGAACTCCACGCCCATCTCACTGAAGATACGGCGGCGGTTGAGCATCACATCTTTTTCTAGCTTGAAAGAGGGGATACCAAAGGTGAGTAGACCGCCAATCTCTGGATAGCGATCAAATACAACCGGCTTAACGCCGTTTCGCACCAGAATATCGGCGGCGGCGAGACCTGCAGGCCCTGCACCAATAATGGCGACTTTTTTATCCGTCCATTCCACATGGGACATGTCCGGTTTCCAGCCCATCTCGAACGCTTTGTCGGTGATGTACTTTTCGATGTTGCCTATGGTGACGGCACCAAAATCATCGTTTAATGTACATGACCCTTCACAGAGGCGATCTTGCGGACATACTCGACCACAGACTTCAGGAAGGCTGTTGGTTTGATGTGAGAGTTCTGCTGCCTCTATGATACGTCCCTCATTGGCTAGCTTGAGCCATTGCGGGATGTAGTTATGAACAGGGCACTTCCACTCACAATATGGATTACCGCAGTCGAGACAGCGATCGGCCTGAGCTGTCGCCTGCTGCTTGGTAAAGGGTTCGTAGATTTCAACGAACTCTATCTTACGAATCTTAATTGGCTTTTTAGCAGGGTCGACGCGGTTTACATCAATAAACTGGTATACGTTCTGGCTCATTATTCTGGCTCCTTCCAATTATTGTGCTTGAACGCGCAGCTCTGCGGCGCTTCGGCTTTGGTGACCAAGCAAGGTGCGGAGATCCGCAGCCCTTGGCTTGACGAGATAGAACTTCGGAATCCATTCATCGAAGTTCGCCAGAATGTTTTCGGCGTGCACTGAGCCTGTCTCTTCTAGGTGCTCAGCAATAAGGCCGCGCAGATGCTCTTGATGGATATACAGATCAGACAGCGAAATCGCTTCTACTGACTCTGTGTTGACGCGACCTTCAAAGTCGTCGTTGCTGTCCATCACATAAGCAAACCCGCCGGTCATACCTGCGCCAAAGTTAACCCCTGTCGCTCCTAAGATAGCGACAATACCACCCGTCATGTATTCACAAGCGTTGTCACCGGCGCCCTCAATCACTGCGATTGTGCCCGAGTTACGTACGCCAAAACGCTCACCTGCGGTACCTGCTGCGTAAAGCTTGCCGCCTGTTGCGCCGTACAAACAGGTGTTGCCGACGATAGTGGCATCGTTACAGGTAAACGTGGTGCCGACGTGTGGTTTGATCACGAGCTTACCGCCTGCCATGCCTTTACCGACATAGTCATTGGCATCACCCGTAAGGTAGATTTCTACCCCGCCAGCGTTCCAAACGCCGAGGGATTGCCCAGCGGTGCCATCGAGATAGAGCTTGATTGGACTGGTCGCCATGCCTTGGTTGCCATAGCGTTTAGCCACACTGCCAGACAGTCTCGCTCCGACAGAGCGATCGGTGTTTCTGACATCAAAGTAGAAACTGCCTCCAGATCTGCTTTCAACAGCCGTTTCGGTTTCCTCAACAATCTTCTGGTTAAGCTCGGCTTTATCAAAAGGTTGGTTTGGCTCAGTCCAATACAGTGGATGAGACAGCGGAGATATTGGCGCTTCGAGAATGTTCGATAGGTCGAGCTTGGATTGCTTCGCGGTCATCCCCTCGACAGCTTCTAATAAATCCGTGCGACCAATTAAGTCAGTGAGCTTTTCTACTCCTAGTTCAGCGAGCAGTTCGCGTACTTCATCGGCAAGTCCCGTGAAGTAGTTGACCACCATTTCTGGTAGACCCTTGAAGTACTCTTTACGCAGCGTTTCATCTTGCGTGGCAACGCCTGTCGCGCAGTTATTGAGGTGACAGATCCGTAAGAATTTACAACCCATCGCAACCATAGGTGCGGTACCGAAGCCGAAACTCTCTGCACCAAGAATGGCCGCTTTGACAACGTCGAGACCGGTTTTTAAACCGCCATCTACTTGAAGTCGGATCTTATGACGTAGGTTGTTGGTAACCAGTGCTTGCTGCGTTTCGGCAAGGCCTAGCTCCCACGGACAACCTGCGTATTTCACCGATGTCAGTGGACTTGCGGCTGTGCCGCCATCGTAGCCTGAAATAGTGATGAGATCGGCATAGGCCTTGGCAACACCAGTAGCAATGGTGCCCACGCCAGGCTCAGACACTAGTTTTACCGATACTAGCGCATCTGGGTTAACCTGCTTCAAATCGAAGATAAGCTGGGCCAAATCCTCAATGGAGTAGATGTCGTGATGCGGAGGCGGGGAGATAAGTGTGACCCCTTGCACTGAGTGACGTAGTTTAGCGATTTCCGCTGTGACCTTATGTCCTGGCAGCTGACCACCTTCACCCGGTTTCGCACCTTGTGCGACCTTGATTTGAAGCACGTCCGCATTGGTGAGGTAGTGTGGTGTCACGCCAAAACGGCCAGACGCAATCTGCTTAATGCGAGAGTTACGGTTAGTCCCAAAGCGGCGAGGATCTTCACCTCCCTCGCCAGAGTTGGAATAGCCGCCAAGCTTGTTCATCGCCATGGCAAGCGCTTCGTGCGCTTCTGGGCTCAATGCACCAATGGACATCGCCGCTGAGTCGAAGCGTTTGAACAGCTCTGTATTAGGCTCAATTTGCTCAAGTGGCAGAGCGTTGTCCGCCTTTTTCAGCTTCATCAAGTCACGCAACATCGCGACAGGACGGTCATTCACTTGCTTAGCATACGACTTGTAATCGGACGCTTCGCCAGATTTCACCGCTTGTTGCAGCGTACCGACAACATCAGGGTTATAGGCGTGATACTCGCCATCGTGGACGTATTTCAGTAGGCCGCCATGTTCGACCGGTTTGCGTTTTGCCCATGCCTTGCGGGATAGGTTAAACAAGTCTTGTTGGAAATCTTCAAAGCTTGCACCTTGAATGCGTGTAGTGACTCCAGTGAAACACAAGTCGACGACATCGGTATGTAAGCCGACCGCTTCAAAAAGCTGTGAGCAGCGATAAGAGGCGATGGTCGAGATGCCCATCTTCGACATGATCTTATACAGACCCTTGTTGATGCCATACTGATAGTTTTGCATCACATTGCGGTAGCTCTTATCAATGGCACCATCATCAACAAGTTTTCCTAGCGCCTCATAAGCGAGGTAAGGGTAGACAGCAGTCGCGCCAAATCCAAGCAGCACCGCAAACTGATGTGGGTCACGAGCGGTTGCAGTTTCAACAATAATGTTGGCATCGCAACGAAGGTTCGCTTCAATCAATCGTGTTTGCACTGCGCCAACCGCCATAGCCGCAGGAATAGGGAGTTTGCCTTTCACGAGCGCGCGATCGGAAAGAACGACTAGAACCGTCCCTTCTTTAACGACAGATTCAGCTTGATCGCAGAGATCGAGTAGCGCTTGTTTGAGATCTTTCTCGCTCGGATCGTAGTTAATATCGAGGATCGTGTTGCGATAGTGCTTGTCGCTCAGCTCTAGTAGCTGCTGCATATCAGAGTAAAGCAGCACTGGTGAATCGAATGTCACACGGTAGGCGTGACCATCGGTTTCACAGAATACGTTCATCTCTTGACCGACACTGGTCGCAAGCGACATCACGTGTTTTTCACGCAGTGGGTCGATAGGTGGGTTGGTGACTTGAGCAAATTTCTGACGGAAGTAATCAGTCACCAAGCGCTCTTTAGAGGACAGCACCGCCATTGGAGTATCATCACCCATAGAGCCAACCGCTTCTTGGCCCATGTCGCCTAACACACGGAGTACTTGATCGGTCTCTTCGTTAGTCATGGCGAACTGTTTTTGATAGGTCTTCAACACCGTTTCATCAAAACTGCGCGCGCCAACTTGGTCATCTTCGAGGGCGCTAAATGGTGTTAATTTATGGACGTTGTTTTCCATCCACTCGCGGTATGGGTGACGGCTCTTGAGATCGTTATCTATGTCATCTGAATGCCACAGTTCACCCTCTTGAGTATCGACAACCAGCAGTTCACCTGGACCAACACGCCCTTTTTCTGCCACTTCATCTGGGGCGTAATCCCAAATTCCGACTTCAGATGCCAGCGTGATGAGGTTGTCTTTGGTAATGACATAACGTGCTGGGCGTAAGCCGTTGCGGTCAAGGTTACAGGCGGCATAACGACCGTCGGAAAGGACAATACCAGCTGGGCCATCCCAAGGCTCCATGTGTTTGGAGTTAAAGTCGTAGAAGGCACGCAGGTCTGGGTCCATGTCCGGGTGGTTTTGCCATGCTGGCGGTACCAGCATTCGCATTGCTCGGAAGATATCCATACCACCAGATAAGAATAGGTCGAGCATGTTGTCTAGACTTGAAGAGTCTGAGCCTGTTTCATTGACGAAAGGAGCGGCGGTTTGCAGATCCGGTAGTAGCGGTGAGGCAAACTTATAGGCACGCGCTTTCGCCCATTGGCGGTTACCTTCAATGGTGTTGATCTCACCATTGTGTGCTAAATAGCGGAAGGGCTGTGCCAACGGCCAGCGTGGTTGAGTATTGGTAGAGAAACGCTGGTGGAACAAACAGATCGACGATTCCATGCGAAGATCAGCAAGATCGAGGTAGAATCGCGGAAGATCGGCCGGCATACACAGACCTTTGTAGACGATCACTTGAGTCGACAAACTACAAATATAGAAGTCTTCATCTTCCGTAATGCGTTTTTCAATGCGGCGCTTAGCGATATACAGACGTCGTTCAACATCTTGCTCACGCCAACCTGCCGGTGCCGAGATAAATACCTGAACAATATTGGGTAGTGAACTTAACGCGATTGGTCCCAGTACGTTTTCATTGGTTGGCACGTCGCGCCAGCCAGAAATGGTCAGCGTTTCTTTCGACAGTTCTTGGTTGATGATGTCTTTTGCCGATTGGGCTTTAACGGGATCCTTGGAGAGAAACATCATGCCGACGGCATACTGCTTAGCTAAGTTCCATTGGTTTTCTTCTGCAATTAAGCGGAAATATGAATCGGGTTTTTGAAGTAGTAAGCCACAACCATCGCCAGTTTTTCCATCTGAGTTGATGCCGCCACGGTGAGTCATGCGGTCCAGTGCTGAGATTGCGGTGCGAACCAGTTTGTGACTGGGCTGACCTTGCATATGCGCAATCAGGCCAAATCCACAGTTGTCTTTTACAAGACTTGGATCGTAAAGAGCCATTGCCTTTCTCCCTTTGAGCTTGCTGTCATCCTGACAGTAAATTAATGCTTTTTAATGACTTTTTTATTGTTATGTGAGTCAAATTTTTAACTGTTATTTATTAACAAATTGCATTTATTTTATTTTCACGAAATTCACAACGTATAGCTTATGGCGAGAAAGGTCAAGTTTTCAGAAATTTGTTGTGTATGTCTCGAAAAAAACAAACAAATAATCTAGTTACTTTACAGTTGGTTGCTGTGCAAAAGGAGAGATAGTTAACAAGTTTCGCGTGACTCATGCTTGTCGCCGTCAATGATGTGCTTTCGGCTGGACTGAGCTATAGATAGAAAAAAGGCCAGCTTAAAGCTGGCCAAATTAGGAAGGAATGCTGTTAGTTACTTATCCGTGTAACTAGACAGTCTACCTTTAAGCGGAAAGCATCAACGAGTTGGCTTTCGCTTCTAGGTTAGTGTTGCCCATTAGGTATTCATCGATAGCGCGTGCACACTCACGGCCTTCGTTGATACAACGTACAACCAGAGACTGGCCAGTACGCATATCACCTGCGGCAAATACACCTTGTTGGTTAGTTTGGAAGTTCTCCGCAGCAACGTTGCCACGCTCATCCAGCTTGATGTCAAGCTGAGCCAGTACACCGGTTGGTTCTGGATGTAGGAAGCCCATTGCTAGGAACGCCATATCACATGGGATCACACGTTCAGAGCCAGCCACTTCTTCAAAGTTTGGACGCTCACCAGGAGCGGCATCTTGCCAAACGATATCAGCGATACGAAGACCCGTTACCTGGCCTTTATCGTTACCGATAAACTCTTTGGTTAGGATGTTCCAATGACGATCACAGCCTTCTTCGTGAGAAGTTGTGGTCTTCATGATCATTGGGTACTGAGGCCATGGCATGTTAGCTGGACGCTTCTCTGGCGGAATCGGCATGATTTCTACCTGAGTAACGCTTGCTGCTTTGTGACGGTTAGAGGTACCTACACAGTCAGAGCCAGTATCACCACCACCGATAACCACAACATGCTTGTCTTTGGCGTGGATCTCTTCACCCTTAAGATCCATATCGTTTGCACGGCGGTTGTTTTGCGCTAGGAATTCCATCGCAAAGTGAACGCCGTTTAGCTCACGACCAGGAACCGGTAGGTCGCGAGGTACGGTAGAGCCACCTGTTAACAGTACCACATCAAACTCTTGGCGAAGTTGCGCAGCGTTTACGTCAACACCAATATGTTGGTTGACCTTGAACTCAACGCCCGCTTCAGCCATTAGATTGATTTTACGGTCAATGATATCCATGCCTAGTTTGAAATCAGGGATACCAAAACGCAGTAGACCACCGACTTTCTCATCGCGTTCAAATACTGTCACAGAGTGCCCTGCGCTGTTTAGCTGCTCAGCCGCAGACAGACCTGCAGGGCCTGAACCGATGATAGCGACAGTTTTACCCGTGCGAGAGCGCGGTGTTTTTGGTTTCGCGTAGCCTTCACGGTAAGCCGTTTCAACAATCGTCTTCTCAATGTTACAGATAGTGATTGGGTCTTGGTTGATACCAAGAACACAAGCGCTTTCACATGGAGCAGGACATACGCGACCTGTAAACTCAGGGAAGTTGTTGGTTGAGCTTAGGATGCGCCAAGCTTCTTCCCAGCTGTCACGGAAAACCGCGTCGTTAAACTCAGGGATGATGTTGCCAATTGGGCAACCGTTGTGGCAGAAAGGTACGCCACAATCCATACAACGAGAAGCCTGAGTATTGATCTTATCGCCAAACTCTTCGTTAAGAACGAACTCTTTGTTGTCTTCAATACGAACCGCTGGGTCGAGCTTCCCTGGAAGCTCGCGACCATGTTCTAAAAATCCAGTAGGCTTACCCATTATACTGCCTCCACTTGTTCCGTTTGAGCTTGCTCAGCTTCTGCTTTGCGCTTTAGTAGCACTGCTTTGTAGTCGCGTGGCATTACTTTCACGAGTGATGCAATGCTGGCTTCAAAGTTGTCTAAGAACGACTGAGCGACTTCACTTCCTGTGAACTCCACATGCTTAGTGAGCATGTCTAGTAGTAGTTCGCGATCTTCTTGTTCGATTGGGTCTAGGTCGACCAATTCTGGGTTTAGCTTGGTTTCAAAGTCACCGGCTTTATCCCAAACATACGCCACACCGCCACTCATACCAGCAGCAAAGTTACGACCGGTTGAGCCTAGGATAACCGCTACACCGCCAGTCATGTATTCACAGCCGTGGTCACCCACGCCTTCAACCACAACTTTCGCGCCAGAGTTACGAACACAGAAGCGTTCACCAGCCATACCGCGGATGTAAGATTCACCAGATGTCGCACCATAGAAACAAACGTTACCGACAACGATGTTGTCTTCTGCAACGATGCTCGATTTCGCATCTGGGTACAGTACTAGTGTGCCGCCAGATAGACCTTTACCCCAGTAATCGTTCGCATCACCTTCCACTTCGAACTTCACGCCCTTAGCAAGGAAAGCACCGAATGACTGACCAGCACTGCCGTTGAACTTCACGTTCATTGGTTGTGGTAGACCTTGGTCTTTGTAAACTTTAGAGATCTCATTCGACAGCATGGTACCTGCAGAGCGATCCGTGTTGATGATTGGGAACTCAGCACTAACGGCTTCACCCTTCTCAAGTGCTGGGATAGCCGCTTGAATCAACTTACGGTCCAGAACCTGTTCTAGGTTATGGTTTTGCTCTGTCTGGTTGTAAACGCCATCTTCTTCACGCGCTTGTTCAATGTGTAGAACTGGCGATAGATCGAGGTTTTTATATTTCCAGTGGCCGATGTCGTCGCGGATCTTCAGCTTCTTAGACTGACCCACCATCTCATCGATAGTGCGGAAGCCAAGTTCAGCCATTACTTCACGCAGGCCTTCAGCCATGTATTGGAAGAAGGTGACGACGTCTTCTACGCGGCCATCAAAGCGCTCACGTAGCGTTTTGTTTTGTGTTGCGATACCAACAGGACAGGTGTTCTTGTGACACTTACGCATCATGATACAGCCTTCAACAACTAGAGCAGCTGTTGCTACACCCCATTCCTCTGCACCTAGCAGAGTCGCAACGGCAAGGTCACGTGGCGTTTTCATCTGACCATCAGATTGAACCACGATACGGTTACGTAGACCGTTCTTCAGAAGCGTTTGGTGTGTTTCTGCCAAACCTAGCTCCCAAGGAAGACCAGTGTGGCGGATTGAAGACATTGGTGATGCACCGGTACCACCATCGAAACCAGCAATAAGGACAACGTCCGCTTTCGCTTTCGCTACACCAGAGGCGATAGTACCAACACCCGCTTCCGATACCAGTTTCACGTTGACGCGACCAGCACGGTTTGCATTCTTCAAGTCGTAGATCAGCTGAGCCAAATCTTCGATTGAGTAGATATCATGGTGTGGCGGTGGAGAAATCAGACCGACACCTGGAGTGGAGTGACGAGTCGCACCGATCCAGTCATCGACTTTATCACCTGGTAGCTGACCACCTTCACCCGGTTTCGCGCCCTGTGCCATCTTGATCTGGATTTCATCAGAGTTGGTTAGGTAGTAAGAAGTTACACCGAAGCGGCCTGACGCAACCTGCTTGATCGCAGAGCGTTCCCAATCACCGTTCTCTTTACGTTCGAAACGTGTTGGGTCTTCACCACCTTCGCCCGAGTTCGATTTCGCGCCAATGCGGTTCATTGCAACAGCTAGAGTCGAGTGAGCTTCGTAGGAGATAGAACCGAACGACATTGCACCTGTTGCGAAACGCTTAAGGATGCTTTCGATTGGCTCAACTTCCTCTAGAGGGATTGAACCGGCTGGGTTCTTAACAAAGTCTAGCTGGCTACGTAGTGTCGCTGCGTTGTCGCCTTGGTCATCCACTGCTTTCGCGTATTGCTTAAACTGAGCGTAGTTTTTGTTGCGAGTCGATTCTTGCAGTAGCGAGATTGTTTCTGGGTTAAACAGGTGCTTCTCACCACGCTGTTTCCACTGGTAAACACCACCAACATCAAGAACTTGTACTGGGATTTCACGCGTAGGGAAGCCAACACGGTGACGGATCAGTACTTCTTTTGCGATGTCATCAATGGTTAGACCTTGGATACGAGAAACGGTACCTGTGAAGTATTTCTCAACCACAGATTTGCTGATACCCAGCGCTTCAAAGATTTGTGCACCGTGGTAAGACTGCAGCGTTGAGATACCCATCTTCGAGAAAATCTTCAGAAGACCACCGTTGATAGACTTACGGTAGTTCTCGAACAGCTCAGAGATACTGGTTTCTGGATCAAGCTTCTTAGTGCGCTGTAGCTCTACCATAGTTTCGATAACGAGGTATGGGTTCACTGCGTTCGCGCCGTAGCCCACTAGCGTTGCAAAGTGGTGCGTTTCACGAGCGTCGCCCGTTTCAACCACGATGTCACACTTAGCTCGCAAGCCTTTACGGATTAGGTGGTGGTGAACTGCGCCAACCGCCAGCATCGCAGGGATAGCAGCATGGTTAGAGTTCACTGCACGGTCAGTTAGCAAGATGATTGAGTAACCATCGATAACGGCGTCTTCTGCGTATTGGCAGATACGTTTCAGTGCACGCTCTAGCTTACCTTCGTCTTCGCTTGCTTGGAATACGATATCCAGTGTCTTCGCTTGTAGGTGCTCATTATCGATAGCACGCAGTTTTTCAAGCTCTGAGTTAGACAGAACAGGAGACTCAAGCTCAACTTTTTGACAGTGCTCTGGCGATTCTGCCAATAGGTTCTGATCTTTACCTAGGTAAGTGTTCAGAGACATAACCATACGCTCACGAATCGGGTCGATTGGCGGGTTGGTTACCTGAGCAAACAGCTGCTTAAAGTAGTTAGATAGATGTTGTGACTGATGCGAAAGGATCGCGAGTGGCCAGTCAGCACCCATTGCAGAAAGTGGCTCTTTGCCATCTTTTGCCATAGGCACAATGATTTCGTTCACTTCTTCTGAGCTCACGCCAAACGCTTGCTGTTTGTGCAGTAGCTTCTCTGGAGAAGGTTGGCTGAACTCGTTGCTCGCATCTGGAAGTTTCTTCAAGCTTAGTAGGTTCTCTTCCACCCATTTCTGGTATGGCTGAGCACTTGCGATGCCATCTTTCACTTCTTCATCAGAGATGATGCGACCTTGTTCTAGGTCAGCAACGAAGATACGACCTGGCTGCAGACGACCACGGAACTCTACGTTCTCTGGTTCAATGTCGACAACACCAGATTCTGATGCCATCACTAGGAAGTCATCTTTCGTCACAGTATAACGAGATGGACGTAGACCGTTACGGTCTAGCGTTGCACCAACCTGAACACCGTCAGTGAAACATACTGATGCTGGGCCATCCCATGGTTCCATAACGTTCGCGTGGTACTGGTAGAACGCACGACGGGTTGGATCCATGTTTTTGTTTTCTTGCCATGCTTCAGGGATCATCATCATTAGCGCATGTGGCAGGCTACGACCAGACAGAACTAGGAGCTCAAGTGCCATATCGAAGTTTGATGAATCCGAGCTGCCTTCTTGACAGATAGGGAGCAGCATGTCGATTTCTGCTTGTGTGAACAAGTCAGATTCGATGATAGCTTCACGCGCCTTCATCCAGTTCAAGTTACCGCGAACTGTGTTGATCTCACCGTTGTGGGCAATGTAACGGAAAGGCTGCGCTAGGCGCCATCTTGGGAAAGTATTGGTAGAGAAACGAGAGTGAACCAGCGCAAGTGCTGTCACCATCGTTGGATTTTGTAGATCTAAGAAGTACTGAGGTACTTGCTCTGTCGTTAGCTGACCTTTGTACACCAACGTCTTGTAAGACATAGAGTTGATGTAGAAGTCATCACCGATGTTTGACACGCTTTCTAGGCATACACGAACTGTGTAGTTACGAAGGACGTAAAGCTTGCGCTCAAGCTCTTCAGGTGTGCAGCCTGGGCCGCCGGTTACGAATACGTGTTCGAATTGAGGCTCTGTGCTTAGTGGGTCAGCACCAATCATAGAGTTGTCGGTTGGCAGTACGCGGTAGCCAATCACTTCTAGATCTAGGCGCTGTGCATTGCGCTCTAGGATGTCACGACATTGTGCGCGTTTGTGTTCGTCTTTAGGGAACAACACAACACCTACACCGTACTTCTCAAACGATGGCAGCTTAATGCCAAGCTTCACGGCTTCTTCTAGCAGAAACTCGTGTGGCTTTTGAAGTAGGATACCTGCACCATCACCGCTGCATGGGTCACAACCTTGACCGCCACGGTGCTCCATTCGCGCTAGCATATCCAGGGCTTGAGTCACTACATCGTGAGATTTACGGTTTTTTAGGTGAGCAACAAAACCGATACCGCAAGCGTCATGCTCCAATTCAGGAGTATACAGACCTTGTGCATTCTGCTCTCTATCTACCATAGATACTTCCTTCCAGTTAAATCTAGACGCAATTAGAGTGTGTGATTGCGTCTTGTCCTTTGTAATTTTGATTCTTGACTGCCAGAGGGGGCAGTGTTCGAGTCCATTCAGCATCTCGCAGGAAATGTGTTGCGAGAAAAACATTCCGTGGTGATATTCAATGTCTACGTTCCACAATCTAGTGGAATCTGTTGGTGGGAGTAGAATATCGACCCTAATCTACCAATTCGTACTGTAATAAAAACGGCAAATACAGCAGAATTGTGTAAGTATCCTACAATTTTGTCCTCGGTAATTCCAACGAAACTTACGTCTGTTACACATTTTTTTTATCTTGTTTTGAATATGTTTTATAACATCGATGCAACATTTCGGGTTTTTTGCTTGTTTTTCTGCATATTTATTGATTTTGATTAAGAGTGTTTAAAACGCCGATTGCTATTATTCATGGTTTTCTTTTGCAGGGATGTAATTTAGTTTCACAAATTAGAGTGAGATTCATTCTTATTAGTAGGTTTTTTGAACATGCAATTACATGAGTTAGTGAATACCATCGGCCAAGATCTGCAGCGCCGATATGGAGAAAAGGTTCACAAGCTAACCCTGCACGGTGGCTTTAGCTGCCCAAATCGCGATGGCACTATTGGCCGTGGCGGCTGTACATTCTGTAACGTGGCCTCTTTCGCAAGCGAAGAGACCCAGATCCAGTCTATTCACGACCAGCTTACCGACCGAGCAGGTGAGGTTAAGCGCGCTAAGAAGTATCTGGCGTACTTTCAGGCCTACACCAGTACCTATGCTGAAGTTCAAGTGTTGAAAAACATGTACGAAGAAGCGCTTAAATACGCGGATATCGTTGGACTGTGTGTGGGAACCCGCCCAGACTGTGTGCCAGATTCGGTACTAGAGCTACTTTCTGGTTACGTTGAGCAAGGCTATGAGATTTGGCTTGAGCTAGGTTTGCAGACAGCGAACGATCAAACCTTAAAGCGCATTAATCGTGGCCACGACTTTGCGGTTTACGATAAAATTACCAAACGCGCTCGTGCTCTGGGCATTAAAGTGTGCACACACTTGATAGTCGGTCTGCCAAATGAAACCAAGCAAGATAATCTACAGACGCTAGAAAAGGTGCTGGAAACGGGTACCGATGGTATCAAACTTCATGGTCTTCATATTGTTGAGGGCAGTACCATGGCAAAGGCTTGGCGTGCAGGACGCCTTGAGGCGCCGACGCTAGAGTTCTATTTAGATGTAGCCAGTGAGATGATTCGTCGTACTCCGGCCGAGATTGTTTATCACCGTGTTTCTTCATCAGCAAGGCGCCCAACGCTGCTCTCACCACTATGGTGTGAGAACCGTTGGCTGGCGATGACCGAGCTTGGCAGAACCCTGACTGCTGAAGGTGCTCAGGGAGCACTGACTGAGAATCCGTTTACTTATCACAAACCTGTTCTCAAATAATTCGCCTTTCGTGTGCAAACTAGGGCTAAGTGATAGACTTAGCCCAGTTGTAACGCACGGAGTGCTGAATGAAACCCATCAAAAATCTCGCGCAATACTATGTCGACCTATTGGTGAAACTTGGTATTGTTCGCTTCTCTATTATATTGGCGCTAGCTCTTGTCGCCCTGGCCGTTGTGGTTCAGGTCGGTATTACCTTGGTACTCAATGGGCGCGTTGATGATATCGACATTGTTCGCTCGGTGTTCTTTGGGCTATTGATCACCCCTTGGGCGGTCTATTTCCTCTCCGTTGTGGTCGATCAGCTTGAAGAATCTCGTCAGCGTCTCGCTAAGATGGTGTCTAAGCTCAAAGAGATGCGTTCACGCGACCAAGACCTTAACCATAAACTTCAGCAAAACATTCGCAAGCTCAACCAAGAGATAGAAGAGCGTCAAAAAGCGGAAGAAGCACGTGAAGAGGCGATGAAAGATCTCGAGAACGAAGTCTTTCAACGTGAACGTACTCAGCTTGAGCTAGCTGAACGAACTGCATTACTGCGCTCATTTATCGATGCCTCACCGGACCTTATTTACTATCGCAATGCAGAAGGCGTGTTCTCAGGCTGTAACAAGGCAATGGAGGAACTTACTGGTCGTAAAGAGCAAGACTTGGTTGGTCTCACGCCATGGGATGTTTATTCGGAAGAGATCGCTAAGCAAGTGGTGGAAACCGACCACAAGGTAATGGGTGACAATCAGGCACTGACCTATGAGCAGTGGCTCGAATACCCCGACGGAAAAAAATGCTTCTATGAGCTGCGTAAAGTGCCGTTCTACAGTAAGGATGGCCGCCACCTCGGACTGGTGGGTTTTGGTCGCGATATCACCGAACGTAAGCGCCATGCGGAGTCATTGGAGAAGGCGAGCCGAGACAAGACCACGTTTATCTCAACCATCAGTCACGAGCTGCGCACGCCGCTCAACGGCATTGTTGGCTTGAGCCGTATGCTCCTAGATGGGCAGTTAAATGGTGAGCAGCGTAAGCAGCTGCAAACGATCAATGTCAGCGCGATTACTCTTGGGCATATCTTTAACGATATTATCGACATGGATAAGTTTGATAGACGCAAACTTGAGCTCTTCCCTGAGCCATTAAACTTTGAAGATTTTGTTGCAGAGCTAGAAAGCATCTCAGGCTTGATGGCGGAGCAAAAAGGTCTACGTTTTGATCTTGAGAGGCTTACCGATTTACCGGAAGGCGTCGTCGTTGATGCGACACGTCTTCGTCAGGTGATTTGGAATTTGGTGAGCAATGCCATGAAGTTCACCAAGCAAGGTGGTGTGGTAATGACCATCAGCGCGGATATTGAAGATAGCCACGCGTACATCACGATCGAAATTGAAGATACCGGTATCGGCATTCCGCAAAAAGAGCTCGATAAGATCTTTGCCATGTATTACCAAGTTAAGTCGGGCAAAGACAATTTGCACGCGGTTGGCACTGGTATTGGCCTTGCGGTATCGAAACAGCTGATCCAAATGATGGATGGCGATATTACGGTTGATAGTGAAGAGGGATTCGGCAGTACGTTCACCGTGACCATCAATGTTCCGTGTGCGGATGAAATACAGCTTGCGCCGGTTGAAGTGAAGCGACAAAGCAGCCTGCGCATCTTCTTGCTGGAAGATATTGAACTTAATATTACCGTTGCACGTTCTTTGCTAGAGAGCCTTGGTCATAGTGTCGAAGTGGCTATGACAGGTGAAGAAGCATTAGCGAACTTTAATCCAGCAAGTTTTGATTTAGCGCTGCTGGATATTCAGCTTCCAGATATGACAGGTTTCGATGTCGCTCAAGAGCTTAGAGCGCGCTATTCAGAGTTACCACCGCTTGTGGCACTCACAGCCAATGTGCTTAAGGATAAGCAGGAGTATCTGGCAAATGGCATGGACGATGCGATCAGCAAACCGCTGAGCGTTAAAGCACTTACCGAAGTGATCAATAAATTCCACGGCGATGACGTCATGGAAGAGCCACTGCCAGAGGAGAAGGAAGTGAAAGAGAACATCAACAGTGAAGTCTTTAATCGCTTGCTGGATCTCGACATGTTGGAGTCGTACGTCGATATCGTTGGCAGTGCACCAGTACTCGATAGCATCAAGATGTTTGAGCAGATGATGCCAGACTACATCGAGATCCTCGATTCAAATATGACAGCCAAAGATCAGCCGGGCATTGCCTCAGAAGCGCACAAGATAAAAGGGGCGGCGGGATCGATTGGTCTTAAACGTATCCAGTCGATAGCCCAAAAAGCGCAGTCTCCAGAGCTTCCAGCTTGGTGGGAGAATATTGAAGATTGGGTTGAAGAGATCAAAAACGAATATCAGAATGATATTCAAATACTAAAATCGTGGTTGGAAAGTAAGGAATCATAATGAAAAAAGTTGTTACCGCACTTGCACTCTCTATCGCTCTAGCAGGTTGTGCATCATCTCCAACAACCGACTCAGCTATGTGGGCGTCTAGCAATACAGCGATGGTAGAGCAGCAAACGGTCAGCCTCAACTCGAACCTGTGGATTGATATGATGCCGAAAGTAGGCGAGACATCGGCATTGGTAAAAGAGCAAAACCTATATGGCGCCTTGAATCTCAGCACGGAGAACCAACTTCCTGCCGATATGGACGTAGCTATGGTTGTGCTCAAGCAAGGTGACATGACATGGGAGTTTGAAGGCAGTGATTTTGAGCTTCGTAATCACTCTGAGAGTCAATGGGAGGTAGCCTTCAATTGGCAGCTAGAGGTGAACATCACTAAGCCTGTCGATGTGGCCTTGCAGCTTGTTGATGGTGAGAACAAAACGTGGTTGGTGAGCAAACAGGTTAACATCGATACTGTTTACTAATACGCATAATAACGGATGAAAAAAGGGACGCGTGAAGCGTCCCTTTTAAATTGATTCAGAAAGAGTGAACTACTCTTCTAGATCACCACAGAAGCGGTAACCTTCACCGTGAATCGTAGCGATGATCTCTGGTGTCCCAGATACTGATTCAAAGTGCTTACGGATACGACGGATCGTCACATCTACAGTACGGTCATGTGGCTTAAGCTCACGACCTGTCATCTTCTTAAGAAGGTCGGCACGAGTTTGGATCTTGCCTGGGTTCTCACAGAAGTGTAGCAGTGCGCGGAACTCAGAGCGTGGCAGCTTATAGCTGTCACCGCTTGGGCTAACCAGTGAACGGCTGTTGATGTCCAGAACCCAACCATTGAACTCGTATTTTTCAACGCTGCGTTTTTCTTCTGTCGCTGCGCCGCTGCTCATAGAGCGAGTCAGTAGGTTACGTGCACGGATAGTCAGTTCACGTGGGTTAAATGGTTTAGTGATGTAATCATCAGCACCAATCTCTAGGCCAAGGATTTTATCAACTTCGTTGTCACGACCAGTTAGGAACATAAGAGCAACGTTAGCTTGCTCACGTAGTTCACGTGCTAGCAGTAGACCATTCTTACCAGGAAGGTTGATATCCATGATAACTAGGTTTACAGAGTTTTCTGACATCACCTGGTGCATTTCCTGACCATCGCTGGCCTCGAATACAGCATATCCTTCTGCTTCAAAAATGCTTTTTAGGGTGTTACGGGTTACTTGCTCATCTTCAACAATAAGAATCTGCGGGCTTTGCATCGGCGGTACCTAATTAAACTTGTGAAAATTCTGTCTATAGTAGAATAAATTCTAGGCAAAAAGTTAACATATAGGTAATGTTTCTTGGAGCTTTTACTCACCATCACTGAAACAGTTACGTTTTACGTCGCCATCCATGATGTTGCCAAAAAACGAGAAATCCCTGTAATCTCTTATTATTCTGCTAGGTCATTGGGGCGAATTCTATAATGTTAACAGCATGCTAACAATGGTCAAATGTTAATTCCATTCAGTTTGTTGATTTAAATCAATAGGCGCTTTGTAACAAATATTAATAGTATTGGGCAGAGGCTAAATTTTAGATAGTATGAGTATCGATGCACAACTTTGGAGTGCTTATTCAAACATTGCAATGCATTTTCTCACTGCGTGGGAATGCGATGGCTACGCTGTTATAACGGCTTGTAACCCACGAAGTCATCAACTAAGTGATGAGGAAAACTGCATAAAAAACCGAGAGCTAGAACGAAACTTAGTAGGTTTTCAACATGTAAGTGTGAACGTCGGTGACCCAAGCTTTGAGTGGGTGGAGGCGAGTTTTGCAGTAGACATCTCGTTTTCTCTAGCATGTGAGTTAGCGCAAAAATATGAGCAAAATGCCATCTACTGGGTCGAAAATGGTGTACTGTTTCTGGTCTCCTGTGATGAAGAGCAGACGCAAAAGAATTTAGGCTTGTTGAGTCAGTACGTGTGTCAATGACCAGTCTGACTGGGCAAGCGAAAAGGGATTTTACTTTAATGCTCTCTAAAGGTGCGGCTGTTTTCGTACCTATTGAGCTATTATCACGGAGGAAACATGAGAGATATCACACCTGATATTTGTGACCAACACGAAGACAAAGTGATGCTGCTGAACTTACCGCTGCAGAACTTTGGTCAACGCGCCGCCTTCTGGGGCGAGATTGTCACGGTACGTTGCTACCACGACAACTCTCTGGTGCGTGAAGTGCTCGGCCACGATGGGAAAGGGAAAGTACTCTTTGTTGATGGGAATGGCTCGTGCGCAAAAGCGCTTTTGGGCGACCAGTTGGCGATCATGGCCATTGAAAATGGCTGGGAAGGTGTCATCGTTAATGGCGCGATACGCGATGTGGCCGCGATGTCGGAGATGGATCTTGGAGTGAAAGCACTCGCAGCGTGTCCATTTAAGACGGAAAAGCGCGGAGCTGGGCAAATCAACGTCACACTGACCATGAACAATCAAATTGTTCAGCCAGGTCACTATGTGTATTCAGATTGGAATGGGGTGCTGATTAGTAAGGAAGCACTGGAGTTTTAGTCTTTGATAGGTAATAGCTGTACCTACACTCTCAACTAAAAACGGAAGCCTAGACCGACCTCAACCCCTTGCTGAACTTTTTCAAAGTCAAAGGTGGCGTGAACGTCTAGGTTTTCTGTTAACCTCATTCGGCTCGAAATCTCGGCCGCCATTGCACCTTGTGTTTCATTATTTTCTTCGTATTGATATCCACGCAGCGTACTCTTAACAGAGATACGATCAGACACCTGATAGTTAACACCACTTAGAAAACCACGGTCATTAGAAATGTCTGAATTGTTGAGGCGGGCACCAATGTACACGTCTAGAGAATCAAATACAGCGTATGAGTAGCCGCTATCAACGTTCCACACATCAAAAGAGTCTGCGCTGCTGGATTTACTACCAGAAGATAAGAAGAAGCTGTGAGGTGATTGGTTATGCTGGGAAGGGAGCTCAGGGAGTTCAACAGCAAGAGTTGAGGCGCTAAATAATAAACCATTAAAAACCAATAACGCTGGGGCGTATAAAGACACTGCTCTCATGGCACCACTCCTTGGTTATCGTTTTTATAGATTATTGATTTCTAATTAAAGCACAAAATCTAAGCAAAAAGTTGTAAAACTATATAGCATTTAGTTATGTTCAAAGATCCCAACTGCATATAAATGTATTACTATTCTTTTTTATGCTTTTGATAAAAAAATGCTCTCCAAGCAACAAAAGTACAATTTTTGATTGACTAATCGCCAACAAATGCGGTACACGTATGGGTAAGCACATAACAGAATCTGAAGCACGACCTATTATGTTTAATCACCAGCACGTAGTAATGACCACCACCATTATTATTACCGACATTATCGTTGGGGCAGGCTGGTAGACGGAAGAAATTCAAAAACAAGGCCTGTATCACCAAGATACGGGCCTTTTTTTTACCTGTTTTGAGTATTTCGGGAGGAAAGGATGCGAGTACTAAAATTTGGAGGCTCATCGTTAGCCGATGCAGACCGTTTTTTAAGAGCGGCGGACATCATCGCCAACAATGCCCAGCAAGAAGACTTAGCTGTGGTGCTATCAGCACCGGGTAAAACTACTAACAAACTAGTGGCTGTTATTGAGACCGCACTAAAGAACAATGAAGTTGAACTGCAAATCTCTGAGCTAGAGACTTCATTCAATGACCTGTTCACCAACATTAAGAAAGTCCTCCCGAACATTGACAGCACGGACTTTGACAATCAAGTCAAAACGTCGCTGTTCCAGCTTCATCAGTTTGTTCATGGTATCCGCCTTCTTGGTACTTGCCCTGACCACGTTAACGCTCGCATCATTTCTAAAGGTGAGCGCATCTCCATCCAGTTGATGAAAGCTGTCCTTATCGCCAAAGGCCAAGCCGCGGACCTGATCGACCCTGTAAAATACCTGTTTGCCAACGGCGACCACCTAGAAGCTATGGTTGACGTTGAAGTGTCGACTCAAAACTTCCAAGCGAATCCGCTTGCTGAGGGTGTTGTACACATCATGCCTGGCTTCACTGCGGGCAATGCGAAAGGCGAACTAGTGACGCTAGGTCGTAATGGCTCGGACTACTCAGCAGCGGTACTGGCCGCGTGTTTGCGTGCGGATTGTTGTGAAATCTGGACCGACGTTGATGGTGTTTACAACTGTGACCCAAGATTGGTTGACGATGCGCGCCTTCTTAAGTCTCTTAGCTATCAAGAAGCGATGGAGCTCTCTTACTTCGGTGCTTCGGTTCTTCACCCGAAAACTATTGCTCCAATTGCTCAATTCCATATCCCTTGTCTTATCAAGAACTCCTTTAACCCACAGGGTGCGGGGACTTTGATCGGTCAAGACACTGGCGAAGACAACCTACCAATTAAAGGTATCACCACACTTTCTAACCTCATCATGGTTAACGTATCTGGTCCAGGCATGAAGGGCATGGTAGGTATGGCAAGCCGCGTATTTGGCGCGATGTCATCGGCAGGTGTCTCAATTGTTCTCATTACTCAATCTTCATCAGAGTACAGCATCAGTTTCTGTATCGAAGAAGAAGACAAGCTAGAAGCTGAGCGTGCTCTTAGTGAAGCGTTCGAGCTTGAGCTTAAAAACGGTCTGCTTGAACCTGTAGAGTTCATGGACGACGTTGCTATCGTAACGCTAGTCGGTGACGGTATGCGCACTTCTCGCGGCGTTGCCTCTCAGTTCTTTTCATCACTTGCTGAAGTAAACGTAAACATTGTGGCGATTGCTCAGGGCTCATCAGAGCGCGCGATTTCAGCAGTTATCCCAGAAGATAAGATTTCTGAAGCCATCAAAGCGTGTCATGAGAACCTATTTAACTCTAAGCACTTCCTTGATGTGTTTGTTGTTGGTGTTGGCGGCGTCGGTGGTGAGCTGGTGGATCAGATCCAAAGACAACAAGCAAAACTGGCTGAAAAAGGCATCGTCATCCGCGTATGTGGTCTAGCAAACAGTAAGGGTGTGCTGCTAGATGGAAATGGTCTTCCGCTAGAGCAGTGGCGTGACCGTATGGGTGATGTCAGTGAGCGATTCACTGTTGCTGGCCTTGCGGCATTGGTACAGCGCAACCACATCATCAACCCTGTGTTGGTTGATTGTACGTCTAGCGAAGATATCGCGAATCAATACGCTGAGTTCTTAGCGGCTGGCTTCCACGTAGTGACGCCAAACAAGAAAGCGAATACAGCAAGCATGTCGTACTACCATCAGCTTCGCGACGTGGCTCGCAGCTCTCGCCGTAAGCTGATGTATGAAACAACAGTAGGTGCAGGCCTACCAGTTATCGAAAACTTACAGAACCTGATTGCTGCGGGTGATGAACTTGAGAAGTTCAACGGCATCCTGTCTGGCTCTCTATCATTCATCTTCGGTAAGTTGGATGAAGGGCTAACGCTGAGCCAAGCAACCAATGTAGCCAAAGATAAAGGTTTTACTGAGCCGGACCCACGAGACGATCTCTCTGGTATGGACGTGGCGCGTAAGCTCCTTATTCTGGCGCGTGAAGCGGGTATGGCGCTTGAGCTTGAAGATGTAGAAGTTGATCAAGCTCTGCCACCAGGCTTTGATGATTCAGGCTCTATCGATGAGTTTATGGCTCGTTTGCCAGAAGCTGATGCTTACTTCAGCGAGTTGGTAGAAAACGCCGCTAAAGAAGGCAAAGTACTTCGTTATGTCGGTGAGATCGCCGATGGTAAGTGCCGAGTTCGCATTGCAGCTGTCGATGAAAACGACCCGATGTTTAAGATCAAAGATGGCGAGAACGCACTGGCCTTCTACAGCCGTTACTATCAGCCAATCCCACTGGTACTTCGCGGCTACGGCGCAGGTACAGAAGTGACTGCTGCGGGTGTCTTCTCGGACGTGATGCGTACGTTAGGCTGGAAACTAGGAGTATAAGATGAGTGATAGCGTTGTCGTTTATGCGCCTGCCTCGATTGGCAATGTAAGCGTTGGCTTTGATGTATTGGGCGCGGCGGTATCACCTGTTGATGGTACCCTGCTTGGTGATTGTGTTGAGGTAAAACTGGGCGATAAACCGTTTGACCTTGCCACCAAAGGCAGCTTTGTTGATAAGCTACCAAGCGATCCAAAAGAGAACATCGTTTACGATTGCTGGAAGGTTTATGCCCGCGAGCTAGACAAAAAAGGTGTGACACTCAAGCCTGTCTACATGACGCTTGAGAAGAACATGCCTATTGGCTCTGGACTAGGTTCTAGCGCCTGTTCTATTGTTGCAGCGCTCGACGCTCTGAACCAGTTCCACGGTAATCCACTGAATGAAACTGAGCTTCTCGCGCTAATGGGTGAGATGGAAGGTCAAATTTCTGGTGGTATCCATTATGACAATGTGGCACCTTGCTATCTAGGCGGCGTGCAGTTGATGCTGGAAGAGTTCGGCATCATCAGCCAAGAAGTACCATGCTTTGATGAGTGGTACTGGGTTATGGCTTATCCTGGCATCAAAGTGTCGACTGCAGAAGCGCGTGAGATCCTACCATCTCAGTATCGCAGACAAGATATCATTGCCCATGGTCGCCACTTAGCTGGGTTCATTCACGCTTGTCACTCTAATCAACCTGAGTTGGCGGCGAAGATGATCAAAGATGTTATCGCCGAACCTTATCGCGCTAAATTGCTACCAGGGTTTAGCAAAGCTCGTGAATACGCTGCAACAGCCGGTGCACTAGCAACAGGAATTTCAGGCAGCGGCCCAACGCTATTCAGCATCTGTAAAGACAAAGATGTCGCAGATAGAGTGGCTCGCTGGTTAGAAGAGAATTACGTACAAAATAACGAAGGATTTGTCCATGTTTGTCGCTTAGATAAACAGGGCTCGAAGGTAACAGGAAGTAAGCTATGAAGCTGTACAACATCAAAGAGAATGACGAGCAAGTCTCGTTTGGCCAAGCCGTTCGCCAAGGTTTAGGTCGCAACCAAGGTCTATTTTTTCCATCTGAGCTGCCAAAGTTTGATGATGTAGACGCACTGTTGGCTGAAGACTTTGTCACGCGTAGCGCAAAGATTTTGTCTGCGCTTATCGGTGATGAGCTTGCAGCAGAAAAAGTGAATGAATTGGTCGACAATGCATTCCAATTCCCAGCGCCTATCAATCAAGTAAAAGACGGCGTGTATGCGCTTGAGCTTTTCCACGGTCCAACGCTGGCGTTTAAAGACTTTGGTGGCCGCTTTATGGCTCAGTCTTTGGCGGCAGTCTCTGATGGTGGCAAGATCACTATCCTTACAGCGACATCAGGCGATACTGGGGCGGCAGTTGCTCATGCGTTTTACGGCATGGAAGACATCAATGTGGTTATCCTTTATCCAAAAGGCAAGATCAGCCCGCTGCAGGAGAAGCTGTTCTGCACATTAGGCAAGAACATCCACACAGTGGCAATCAACGGCGACTTTGATGCCTGTCAGGCGCTAGTTAAGCAAGCCTTTGACGATGCGGCGCTGCGTGAAGAGATCGGCCTTAACTCGGCGAACTCGATCAATATCAGCCGTCTGATGGCGCAGATCTGTTACTACTTCGAAGCGGCATCTCAGATGTCTAAACAAGAGCGTGAGAACTTAGTTGTATCGGTTCCAAGTGGTAACTTTGGTAACCTAACGGCAGGTCTATTGGCGAAAGCACTAGGTCTTCCTATCAAACGTTTCATTGCCGCAACTAATGCCAACGATACGGTGCCTCGTTACCTAGAAACAGGTGAGTGGGATCCTAAGCCAACGGTTGCAACAACTTCAAATGCAATGGACGTAAGCCAGCCAAACAACTGGCCACGTATCGAAGAGCTATGCCAAATCAAAGGCTGGGGTCTAGATACGCTAGGCAAAGGCATGGTGACGGATGAGCAAAGTGCAGAGTCAGTCCGTGATCTCAACGCTCAAGGCTACCTGTGTGAGCCACACGGCGCAATTGCTTACCGCTTGCTGGACGAGCAACTGCAAGAAGGCGAAACCGGTCTGTTCTTGTGTACTGCGCACCCTGCGAAGTTTAAAGAAGTCGTGGACGATATCCTAGGCTCAGACATCGAGCTACCGGGTCCATTGGCAAAACACGCGGCGATGGAGCTGTTATCTGAAGATCTTGATAACGACTTTGATGCACTGAAAACCGTGTTACGTCGAGTTCAGTAATCAAGCACTATCATTTCAATGCTCAAGTTAATCGTTAGCTTGGGCATTTTTTTCGTTAAAGAGCAAGTTGCTAGCTCATTACTTCCGAATAGTGCTCAGCCTGTTTCGTTGTTATGCACCAAGTACTTTACGAAGCCCGATACGACAGTGGCCTTTTGGAAAACCATCAAAGCGCGTGAACTCCACAAACCCCAATTTTTGATAAAACGCCGGCGCTTGCCAACTTTGAGTCCATAACCAAAGTCCGGATAGTTTGTGTTCGATGGCATATTGCTCTGCGTGTTTCATCAGTTTACTGCCCATTCCTGTACCTCGGCAGCGGTCATCCACCCAAAGCTCACTGATATACATCCAGTCCCAAAGAATATCTGCAGTCACAACAGCAATCAGCTCACCATTGTCATCGCGAACCGTCCAATTGACGCGCTGCTTGTCATAGGTTGGCGCCTCTTGCACCTGACTATGAGACTCAAGCCCTGCAGTAAGCTCATTTTGTGATTTGTCATCCAGGCTACCTTGAGTGAATTCGATATTAGGCATTGTGACCTCTGTTGCTGCGTAAGCGGAAAGAAAGATGATGGTCGAAAATGGTACTAGAGTTGGTTGGCTTTTCCTATGAGTGTATGGCGGAGATAGCTTATTGGCTTGGGAAAGGAAAATTAGCGATGGGAATGACAAAAGCCCCCAGCACATGTGAGGGCTTTGATTGTTGAGCTCAGTAGAGCCTAGCGTTTAGGGATAACTTACGCCGTCTCTGTTTCACCGGTCGGTTTCTCTTCATCCGCTAAGTCAATATCACCTTTGCCTTTTGATTTCTTAATCACGTAGCCTGCGATAGAAAGTGAAGACACGATACCAAGGATGGTTGATAGCTGCATTGGCAGACCGAAGCCTAGTGTCGCGTTGTTCAGGATGAAGGTAATGACTACCGTTGTCATGAATACCGCTGGTACTGTGGTTACCCAGTGAAGCTTGTTGTGGCGTAGTAGGTAAGCCGAGGCAGTCCAAAGCATCATTACTGCCGTGGTTTGGTTAGCAAAACCGAAGTAGCGCCAGATAACACCAAAGTCTACTTGAGTTAGGATGCCACCGATAACGAACAGTGGGATAGCCATCATCAGGCGGTTACGCAGTGTCTTTTGCTCCATGTTGAAGTATTCAGCAAGGATAAGACGGCTTGAACGGAACGCCGTGTCACCAGACGTAATCGGTAGAATAACCACACCTAGGAAGGCAAGCACACCACCAAACACACCCAGTAGACCAAATGACGCGCTGTAAACCACGTTACCAGGACCGCCGTTCTTCACAGCTTCTGCTAGAGAGTCGATAGAGCCGAAGAAAGATAGCGCCAGTGCACACCAGATTAGCGCGATAACACCTTCACCAATCATTGCTCCGTAGAATACGAAGCGACCATTCTTTTCATTTTCCATACAGCGAGCCATCAGCGGAGACTGAGTCGCGTGGAAGCCTGAGATAGCACCACAAGCGATGGTAATGAATAGTGCTGGCCAAAGTGGCAGGTCATTTGGGTTCATGTTGGTGAACATGTCACTGACCTCAAAGCCGCCCATGATTTGGTGCTCGCTTGACAGTGCAACCGCTGTGATAAGGCCAACAGACATGAAGATAAGTAGTGCACCGAATAGCGGGTAGAAACGGCCGATGATTTTATCAACAGGAACAATGGTCGCGATGATGTAGTACGCGAAAATAATCACTACCATAGTGGTCATGCTCATTGACATGTCCATTTGGTCGTTCACTAGGTTAGTAATCATGCCAGCAGGCGCGGAAACGAAAACCACACCAACCAGTAGCAATAGGACGATGGCAAAAATGTTCATAAAGTGTTTGGCGCCATTGCCTAGGTAACGACCGGTAATCGTAGGTACAGATGCACCGCCATTGCGAACAGATAACATACCTGAGAAGTAATCGTGAACCGCACCAGCGAAGATACAGCCGATAACAATCCAAAGCATTGCTGCAGGACCATATAGGGCACCCATGATAGGGCCGAAGATTGGACCGACACCTGCGATGTTCAGTAGTTGAACCAAGTACACTTTCTTGGTCGACATTGGAACGTAATCCACACCGTCAGCTTTCGTATGAGCGGGGGTTTGACGTTTTTCGTTAATACCAAAGACCTTCTCAATGAAAGCCCCGTAGATAAAGTAGCCGCCAATCAAGGCTGCAACACAAGTTAAAAACCACAACATAACTGTTATCCCTAGTTTGTGATGACATTAATTTCTGGTAACCATTATAAAAATGATGAATTGGCTCGACATTGCCTTATTCGGTTAGTGGCGAAATAGATGATTAAGTGGTCAATAGTTAAGTTAAGTGGTTTTGCTGATAACTGAGCGGTCGAATTTAACAGGTGAGTGGCAGAATAAAACCGTGAAGTGGGTCACTTTCGCTGCTTCAGAGTGGTAAAAACGACTCAGAACTGGCATTGTTATCGACAGACAATTTAAACGATCACAAAGGGAAATCATGAGAGCGCTAATCATTGTTGCAACCAGTTTACTGGCGTTCGGCTGTGCCAAGGGTGTGGACGACCTTGCTAAAGAGGGAAGCTGGGATCAGATCGGCTATCAAGATGGCGTGAGAGGTCAGCTATCTCGCAGTTATTCAGATTTGAACAAGCTCGGTGAAGCGGTGCACTCTGAATATGATGCGGGGTATCAGCGCGGTATTATCGAGTTTTGTGATGCTGATTTCGCGTATCAGATTGGTCTGTCCGGTCAATACTATACTGGTGCGTGTGAAGGTCTACCCGAGGCACAGCGTTTTCGTATGGAGTGGCAGCGAGGCTGGACGGATTACTCTCAGCAAAGTGGTTTTTAACCGCCTCTCTCATTGCAGTAAAAGAATTGCCGTAAAAAGGGTTAGCTTAGAGCTAACCCTTTTGGTTGTTTATGACTGCCCAATGTAAAGCATTGTTTAACTGGCGCTGTTCTCGCTATCTACCGCTTTACGAAGAAATCCATCTTGCTTTGTAAGCTGTTTCTCGGCGCTGGCTTTGTCCAGGCCTGTTAGGAGCATCAATATAGATAGCTTCACATCGTAGTCTGTCTGTTTGAGTGCTGTCGTTGCCGCTTCTTTGTTGCAGTCAGTCGCTTGCATCACGATGCGAGTTGCACGGGCAACCAATTTTGCGTTGGTTGCTTTCACATCCACCATCAGATTTTGATAGCTTTTGCCCAAGCGAATCATACTCGCGGTGGTAAGCATGTTTAGAACCAGCTTTTGTGCAGTGCCCGATTTTAAGCGTGTCGAACCGGTCAGCGCTTCTGGCCCGACTACTGGGCTAATTGCGATGCTCGCTACGTTGGCAATATCAGAGGCTGGATTACATGATAGTGCCACCGACGTTGCGCCTACTTCGTTGGTATACTCAAGAGCACCAATGACATAAGGCGTACGCCCGCTCGCCGCGATGCCCACCACCACATCTTTGTCGGTAAGTGCGATATCCTTTAAGTCTTGTGCGCCGAGCACTGGGTCATCTTCTGCTCCCTCTTTGGCTTTAAACATCGCATCTTTACCGCCAGCAATAATGCCTATCACCATTTCAGGGTCGGTACCAAAGGTAGGCGGGCACTCCGATGCATCTAACACACCTAGGCGGCCACTGGTTCCGGCGCCAACATAGAGTAAGCGCCCGCCATGTTTGAAGGCATGGGTAATGGCATCAACCGCCGTAGCAATCTCAGGAATGACTTTTTCAACCGCTAGTGGAACCAGGCTGTCTTGCTGATTCATGCGCATTAGGATTTGCTCTGATGAAAGCAGGTCGATATCCATGGTTTCCGGATTGCGCCCTTCAGAGACGAGCTGGGAAAGCGCATTTAATAAAGCGTCGTTTGTCATAGTGAGTCCTAGTCAGCTGGGTAAAAGACACCTAGCGGTACGGCTTTGCTGGCGCCGGTCACCGAAGGTAGGTTGCTTGGGATTTTATTTATAAAACAGTGCGCCAGCCAAGCGAAAGCCATCGACTCCATATAGTCACCACTGATTGCTTCGCTATCGGTAGAATCGACATGCCAGTGTGTCAGCAGCTCGCTAAGGCGGCTCATGATAATCGGGTTGTTAGAGCCCCCGCCACAGACCAGCAGTTTTGGGCTGGCACCAACGCAGTATGGTTTGACTGCTTGGGCGATAGTTATGGCGGTAAACTCAGTCAGCGTGCGCAATATATCGTGGTTGTTAACGGTGTTATCTAGTTTTTCTAGCTGAGCTTGCAACCACTCACCGTGATAATACTCGCGCCCGGTACTTTTAGGAGCGCTGCGCTTAAGGTAAGGGTCGGTGAGCATCTGTGCCAGCAAGCTATCGTTAACGTGTCCTTGTTTGGCAAGGCGTGCATCTTGATCAAAAGCTTGGGAGAACGCTTGGGTACACCAATGATCCAAAAGCACATTGCCGGGGCCGGTATCAAATCCTACCACATCACCATTTGGTTGCAGGACGGATACATTAGCAATGCCGCCAATATTAAGGATCACTTGAGTCGATTCACTGTCGCCAAACAGGTAGCGATGAAATGCAGGCACCAACGGCGCTCCTTGACCACCTAGCGCCATGTCTTTACGCCTGAAATCACCGACGGTATTAATGCCTGTGAGCGCAGCAACTAGGTTGTTATCGCCAAGCTGAATAGTAAATGGCGTGTCACCATCTGGTTGGTGAAAAACCGTCTGGCCATGATTGCCGATTGCGGTGATGTCATCAGTGTTGTAGTTCGATTTTGCCAGTAGTGAGTCAACCGCTCGCGCATAGAGTTTGCCGAGTTTATGGTCGAGCTCACCGATTTTTTTTAGGCTGGTGGGCTGTCCCTGGCATATCGCGAGTACCTCACTTTTTAGGGCGTCGGGATAGCTCAAGAAATCGCTGTCGACGAGACGAATCTGCTTGTCCCTAATCGCAACAATGGCGGTGTCGACACCATCTAGGCTAGTGCCTGACATGATACCGATATACAGCGCTTCCTTTGACATCATAAACTTACTCCGTTTTTACTCAGCTTTATTGTAAATCAAAAACAATAGGAATAACCTCTGGGGATGCCCATTTGATAATAAATTTGCAGAGGAGCAATTATGGGACCGCTATGGATTGATGTGGCAGGCTACGAACTGACTGCGGAAGATCGCGAAATTTTAGAGCACCCAACCGTCGGTGGCTTGATTCTGTTTGCTAGAAACTACCACGACTCCGAGCAGCTTATTGAACTCAATCGACAAATTCGTCAAGCGGTGAAGAAGCCGATTGTCATTGGTGTCGATCAAGAGGGTGGGCGAGTACAGCGTTTCCGTGATGGGTTTACTCTGCTTCCGCCAGCGGCACGTTACGCCAAGCTAAAAGACGAGGCGTTGGCTCATCAAGCGGGTTGGCTGATGGCCGCAGAGCTGATTGCTCATGATATTGATTTAAGCTTTGCCCCGGTACTTGACCAAGGTGAGCAAAGCAAAGCCATTGGTAACCGCGCCTTTGGTGATAACTTCCAGACTATCGTGCAATACACTACAGCCTTCATGGCGGGCATGAAATCTGCGGGTATGGCGACAACCGGTAAGCACTTTCCTGGACACGGTGGCGTAACCGCAGATTCGCACCTTGAAACACCCGTGGATAATCGAGACTCTATTTTTGAGGATGACATGCGTATCTTCCAGGCTCACATCAAAGCAGGCGTGCTTGATGCGATGATGCCAGCACACGTGGTGTTTCCTCATTACGATGACAAACCTGCGAGCGGCTCAAGCTATTGGTTAAAAGAAGTGCTTCGCAAACAGCTTGGCTTCAATGGCATTGTGTTTTCTGATGACCTTTCTATGGAAGGCGCTGCGATCATGGGTGGCCCTGCGGCGCGCGCTCAGCAAGCACTCGATGCGGGCTGTGATACGCTGTTAATGTGTAATAACCGCAGCTCGACGATCGAAGTCTTGGATAACCTGCCGATTACCAAAGTGAAGCAGGCAAGTCGCATGCTCAGAAAGAAAAACTTTGAGCTTGAAGAGCTTAAGAAAAGTGCTCAGTGGAAAGCAGCGAATAGTAAAGTTCTGTCGGCGCTAGAAGGCTAAAGACAGAAGCAAAAACAGCGAGCTAAGCTCGCTGTTTTTGTAGGTAAGTAAGAGTTTAATGGAACCCTAACGTCTCTTTCAACGCCTTCAAATACCGGCGACTCACAGGTATTGGATGGTCGCTTTGCGTAATGATCTCCGCCAGCCCGTTTTCCAATAGCTTGATCTCTTTAATCGCCTTTACATTGACCAAAAACTGGCGATGACAGCGAATAAGCGACGTCTTATCTTCAATCACCTTCAGCGTTAATTGCGAGGTCGCTTTCTGAATCGCCGTTTGTACGTGCACACCTGAAAGGTCACTATAGGCAAACTCTACATCTTTGGTGGCAATAATGACGATACGGTTGTGACCAGAACAGGGAATTTGGTCGAGCGCCTTTGGTGCGATGGGGTCAAAGCTTTCTGTTTGGGGTATATCGCGTTTGTTTAGGCGCTTGACGGTTTTGGCTAAACGACAAGGGTCGACAGGCTTAAGCAGATAATCGAACGCATTATCTTCGAAGGCTTGGATTGCGTACTGGTCATACGCAGTGACAAATACGACATTCGGCATAGTATCTGGATCTAACATACTCAAAAGCTCAATGCCGGTGATCTGTGGCATCTGTATATCAAGGAACACAACATCAGGCTTGTGTTGATTGATTTTCTTCAAACCTTCGATTGCGTTGCTGGCCTGATCGATGATCTCAATCTGCTCAAACTCAGATAAAAGCTCAATAAGCTCCTCACGAGCAAATAGCTCATCATCAATTACTATTGCGGTTAACCGTGTCATGAAGCGATAGCCGTCCTTTTATCGTCTGAGTTTACGGGCGCTGGAATAATAAAGCTCATCCGTGTGTGTTGCTGGTTTTCGACTTCAATTTTTAGCGCTGAGTCACGTCCAAATTGATTGCGCAGGCGTTTATCGACTATCTGCATTCCTAAACCTTGATGACTAGGCTCAGGTGGCAGGTAGGTACCGGCGTTGTCTTCCACTGTAAGTCGGTAACCTTGTTCACAGCGTTCACTGAAGATTCGAATTGATCCACCTTCAAGAAGGTTAGAGATACCGTGCTTAATGGCATTTTCAACCAATGGCTGCAGGGTAAAGCTAGGCACGGTTTGGTCAAGTAGCTCGGGACTGATATCGATATCTACTTCTAAGCGGTCGGTAAACCGGGCTTTCTCTATGGTTAGGTAAGCATTGACGTGTGCGAGTTCTTCTTTAAGTGTCACCGTCTCAATGTTTTGTTTTAGGTTACTGCGGAAGAACTGCGACAAGTGCTGGATCAGACTGCGCGCTTTATCGGGGTCACGACGGGTAATCGCGCTAATGGTATTCAGTGCATTGAACAAAAAGTGTGGATTGACTTGTGCATGCAGCAGCTTAATTTCCGCTTGGTTTAGCAAGGTTTGCTTGTGGATGTAATCACCATGCAGGATCTGACTAGAGAGTAGCTGGGCAATCCCTTCTGCCATCGACATGTTAATAGTCGAGAACAGCTTTCGTTTCGGCTCGTACAGCTTTATGGTGCCAATCACTTCATCACCTGTACGTAGTGGAATGATCAGTGCTGAACCTAGCTTGCAGTCTTTGGAGATCGAGCATTGATAGGGGTTTTCCTTACCGTCAAGGTAGATGATATCGTTGTTGCTCATCGAGTCGAGGGTGCTTTGCGATGAGATGGGACGGTTGAGTTTATGATGGTCTGCGCCAATACCAACAAACGCCAGAATCTTCTCTCGATCGGTAATGGCAACAGCACCGACGTTGGTTTCTTCGTAGATGATACGTGCAATTTTACTGGCATTGTCGGAGTTAAAACCGTGCACCAAAATCCCCACCGAGCGCTCCGCAATATTCAAAGCGCGACGTGAAAAGGTTGCCGAGTACTCTTCAAAGATGGTTTTACGATCTTGCAGTATGCTCATAAACAGCGCAGCGCCTACCGAGTTGGCAATGATCATTGGTGCTGCGATATTGGAGACGAGTGCGTAAGCTTGATCGAACGGTTTAGCGACTATCAAGATAATCAGCATCTGCACCACTTCGGCGACAAAGGTCACGTAGAGCACCACTAATGGATTGAATAGTTGCTCTTTCTTTCCCTTATGAAGGAAGTAAAGGTGCATGATGCCACCAATGACCCCTTCAGCAGTGGTTGAGATAGCACAAGCGACATCCGTGAAGCCGCCCAATGTGTAGCGGTGCATTCCCCCAGTAAAGCCCACTGCAAAACCGACGACTGGTCCACCAAATAGTCCACCCATGACTGCACCAATGGCTCGTGTATTGGCAATCGCATCGTCGATCTGAAGGCCAAAGTAAGTGCCAAGAATACAAAATGAAGAGAACAGCACGTAGATGCTGAATTTATGACTCAAGCGATTGGTCACGCTAAACAGCGGCAGAAACAGGGGCGTTTTGCTGAGCATATAAGCCAGCATCAGATAAACGCACATCTGTTGCAATAGAGAGATAATTAAGTCCATGGATACCACCTCAACCTCGATGGTTTTATTGTAACTCAAGTGTGGACAAAGAGGAGAGGCTGGTGTCGAAGTCTGATCGCAGAGCGAAAGCTAACTAGAGATGAACCATTGTAAACTTATATTTACATTTGGTGTTTTTTTAAGTTTACGCTTGCATGTGTTTTTTATCTATGTATATTACCAATTAACGCTTTGCTGAACATGGAAATGATAAAAGTTCGGCGTAAAAATAAATTTACAGGTAGCAAAATGAAAAAGAGCGAACTCAGTAATATTAATATCAGTGACGAACAGGTACTGATCACGCCGGAACAGCTAAAACAAAAACTACCGCTTAGTGAAAAAGCGCGCAAGTTCATTCAAGACTCCCGTGAAACTATCGCCAACATCATCCATAAAAAAGACCATCGCCTATTAGTGGTTTGCGGCCCTTGCTCTATTCATGATATCGAAGCGGCAAAAGAATACGCCAAGCGTCTAAAAGCACTCTCGGAACAGCTGAGTGACCAACTTTACATCGTAATGCGAGTTTACTTTGAAAAGCCACGTACCACTGTGGGTTGGAAAGGTCTTATCAACGATCCTCAACTTGATGGTACGTTCGACATTGAGCACGGTCTGCATGTAGGTCGAGAGCTGCTGGTAGAACTGGCAGAAATGGAAATCCCTCTGGCAACTGAAGCGCTAGACCCAATCAGTCCACAGTACCTAGCGGATACCTTCTCATGGGCAGCAATTGGTGCACGTACCACAGAATCACAAACACACCGCGAAATGGCGAGTGGTCTGTCTATGCCTATCGGCTTTAAAAACGGCACCGATGGCAGCCTAGCCACCGCAATTAATGCGATGCAAGCGGCATCTTCAAGCCACCGCTTCATGGGTATTAACCGTGAAGGTCAGGTAGCACTATTGACGACTCAAGGTAACGCTAACGGTCACGTGATTCTTCGTGGCGGCAAACAAACCAACTACGATTCGGTGTCTGTGACTGAATGTGAGCAAGAGCTTGCCAAATCGAACCTAGATGCATCATTGATGGTCGATTGTAGCCACGCTAACTCACGCAAAGACTACCGTCGTCAACCATTGGTTGCTGAGGATGTAATTCACCAAATCCGTGAAGGCAATAAATCGATTATCGGTCTGATGATTGAAAGTCATCTTAACGAAGGTAACCAGAGCAGCGATATTCCTCTGAGCGAAATGCAATACGGCGTGTCTATCACCGATGCGTGTATCAATTGGGATTCAACTGAGGCACTATTACGTCATGCTCATACTGAGCTCGTCCCATTCTTGGAAAATCGTATTAAGGAATAATGACATCCATGGCTGCTGAACTGAACGCATTGCGTGACCAAATCGATGACGTTGATAAGCAGATGCTTGAGCTTTTGGCAAAGCGTCTATCTCTTGTGGAGCAAGTCGGTGAAGTAAAGAGCCGACATGGCTTACCCATCTATGCCCCGGATAGAGAAGCAGCCATGCTGGCCTCTCGCCGCGAAGAAGCGGAGAAAAAGGGTGTGCCTCCTCAACTAATTGAGGACATCCTACGCCGCACCATGCGTGAGTCTTATGCCAGTGAGAAAGACTCAGGCTTTAAGTGTCTTAACCCAGAATTGCGTTCGGTTGTGATCGTAGGTGGTAAAGGACAGTTGGGTGGCTTGTTTGGTCGTATGTTTACCTTGTCTGGCTATCAAGTCAAAGTACTTGGCAGCCAAGATTGGGATCGCGCCGACGAGATCTTAGACAATGCTGGTCTAGTGGTTGTGACGGTGCCTATTCACCTAACAGAAGGGGTGATTGAGAAGCTTGGTAACCTGCCAGAAGACTGCATTTTGTGTGATTTAACGTCTGTTAAATCTAAGCCACTCAATGCCATGCTCAATGTTCACCAAGGTCCGGTTGTAGGCCTGCACCCAATGTTCGGGCCTGATGTTCCAAGTCTTGCTAAGCAGGTTATTGTTTACTGTGATGGTAGACAAGAAGCCGAGTACCAATGGCTACTCGAACAGTTCAAAATTTGGGGTGCGAGTCTGTGTGAGATCTCTGCTGAGCAGCACGACAAAGGTATGACGCTTATTCAGGCACTGCGCCACTTCACCTCGTTCGCCTACGGTCGCCATCTGAGCCAGCAAAACCCAGACCTTGATACGCTAGTCAAATTGAGTTCACCGATCTACCGCTTAGAGCTTGCGATGGTTGGTAGACTGTTTGCGCAAGACCCAACGCTTTACGGTGATATTATTATGTCGTCGGATGAAAACATTGAGATGATCAAATGTTTCCACAAACAGTTTGGCGAAGCGTTAGCGCTACTCGACAGCAAGGACAAAGCTAAGTTCGTGACTGAGTTTAATGAGGTCAGCGATTGGTTTGGTGATTACTCACAGCAGTTTATGTCTGAGAGTCAGAATCTACTTAAACAGGCAAATGATGCGATTCATCGTGGTTAATTGACGAAATACGTCGAGTAGAAATGAGATAAAAAAACGCAGCTAGTTAGCTGCGTTTTTTTAGTTGGTCTGTTCGGTGTTTATCGCGTCGACTTCTTCATTACCTGCAGTCTTAATCGACGAATCCACATACGGCGCATTGGTCAGGTTAATCTGAAGCTTAACCACACTACTAACCAATTCAATCAATGGCGCCCACTGTACTTTTTTCTCTTTCTCAAAGACATAATCAAAGTTTTCTGGACTCCAATCGATAAAGTACTGAGGGTTTAAAGTACGACCCAAGAAGCGGATTTCATAGTGAAGGTGCGGGCCTGTTGAGGTGCCGCTGTTGCCACAGGTAGCAAGTACATCCCCTTTACTTACAAACTGACCACTTTTAGCTTTGAACTTGTTTAGGTGAGCGTAAGAGCTCATAAAACCAAAGGCGTGACGTACGGTGAGATAGTTACCATAACCTTGGCGGCTAGGCCTTACGGTTTCAACGACGCCGTCTGCGGGCGCTAAAATCTGTTCACCAGTTTTACAGGTTAAGTCGATACCACTATGAACATGACGCTTACCGGTAATAGGGTGCGTACGTCGACCATAAGAAGAAGAGATGCGCTGATAAGTCATCGGACTATCGTTGGGAATGAGTCTTAGCATGGTCGCGCGCACGGCTGAGTCAATAGCTGCCGCATCTATGCGTTCTTCTAATGGCATTTCACTGTCATATTGCTCTTCATCGACAAGACCAAGTACGGCTTCCACATCGTTAACGCGTTTACCCAGAAGCTGCAATGAATCACGTTTTTCTTCAAGCTCTTGAGAGAGTGCGTGCATTTCATTCACTTGCTCTTCCAGCTTCGCCTCGAGCTCCGCTTTTTCTTGATTAAGACTCACCAATGAGCCTTCTGTCGAGGTCAGCTCAAGTTGAGACTGTTGATATGAATAGCCAACTAAGCCTAAACCTACAGGAAAAGCCGCAGCAAGTAAGATCGCTGTATAAGTGCGCTTTTTCCCTAGGCGCAGCGTTCTCTTCTTTCCTTGTTGTGTCGGGATAACAACCCGGATCTTATTAGGCATAGTGACAGTTCATAAAAGACAGTGTGTCTATAAAATAAGGTGAATTTTCAGTAAATTTCGCTGATTTATGGTGCGAAATCACAAAAAAAAGAGGGCGCCATTATCGGTGCCCTCTAGGAAAAAAACAAGTTTAACTCAAATATGGGTGATTATTTTGAGATGCGCTTGTATTTGATACGGTGTGGTTCAGCGGCTTCAGGACCAAGCGTCTTCTTCAACCATTCCATGTACTCGGTGTAGTTACCTTCGTAGAAGTTAACCTGACCTTCGTCACGGTAGTCGATGATGTGTGTTGCGATACGGTCTAGGAACCAACGGTCGTGCGAGATAACCATGGCACAGCCCGGGAACTCTAGAAGTGCTTCTTCTAGTGCACGTAGTGTTTCAACGTCAAGGTCGTTGGTTGGTTCATCGAGTAGCAGCATGTTACCGCCAGCTTTAAGAAGCTTAGCAAGGTGAACACGGTTACGCTCACCACCAGATAGCTCACCGATGATCTTCTGTTGGTCGCTGCCTTTGAAGTTAAAGCGCGAGCAGTAAGCACGAGCTGGGATCTCAAAGTTGTTGATCTTGATGATGTCAGCGCCTTCAGAGATCTCTTGGAATACAGTATTAGTATCGTTCATTGAGTCACGGAACTGCTCAACAGACGCCAACTTAACGGTTTCACCTAGGTCGATCGTACCTGAATCTGGCTGCTCAGTGCCGCTTAGCATCTTGAATAGCGTTGATTTACCTGCACCGTTGGCACCGATAATACCTACGATAGCACCCTTAGGAATGCTGAATGATAGGTCATCGATAAGAACACGGCCGTCGAAAGACTTAGTTAGGTTGTTCACTTCAAGAACTTTGTCACCTAGACGCTCACCTGGCGGGATGAACAGCTCGTTAGTCTCGTTACGCTTCTGGTGATCGCCGCTTTGCAGCTCTTCAAAGCGTGCCATACGTGCTTTAGACTTCGCTTGGCGACCTTTAGGGTTTTGACGAACCCACTCAAGTTCTTTCTCGATGGTCTTTTGACGAGCTTTCTCTGAAGACGCTTCTTGTTGTAGACGCGCATCTTTTTGCTCAAGCCAAGAGGTGTAGTTACCTTCCCATGGAATACCTTCACCACGGTCAAGTTCTAGGATCCAACCCGCTGCGTTATCTAGGAAGTAACGGTCGTGGGTAATCGCCACAACGGTGCCAGTGTAATCAACAAGGAAGCGCTCTAGCCAAGCTACAGATTCAGCATCCAAGTGGTTGGTTGGTTCGTCAAGAAGCAGCATGTCTGGCTTCTCAAGCAGTAGGCGACAGATAGCAACACGACGACGCTCACCACCAGAAAGGTGTTGGATCTTCGCATCCCACTCAGGAAGACGAAGTGCATCTGCAGCACGCTCTAGCGCGTTCTCTAGGTTATGGCCTTCTTTCGCTTGAATCAGCGCTTCCAGTTCACCTTGCTCTTTTGCTAGTGCATCAAAGTCGGCATCTGGTTCTGCGTAAGCTGCGTAAACTTCGTCAAGACGCTTCATCGCACCTGCAACGTCAGCAACCGCTTCTTCAACGATTTCACGAACCGTTTTTGATTCGTCTAGTACCGGCTCCTGAGGTAGGTAACCTACGTTTAGGCCTGGTTGTGGGCGTGCTTCACCATCGATGTCAGTATCAATACCTGCCATGATGCGTAGCAGTGTCGATTTACCTGCACCGTTAAGACCAAGTACACCGATTTTCGCGCCAGGGAAGAAGCTTAGAGAAATGTCCTTAAGGATCTGTCGCTTTGGTGGTACCACTTTGCTCACGCGCGACATAGTATAGACGTATTCAGCCATTGCCGATCGTTCCTAATTTTGAAGTCAATAAAGTTCCTATTTTACACCACCGAGCGGAATCCTTTCAATTTTACTTCGGAGATTCCTTTGGATAATGCGTACATCAATTACACTACTTGTCTCCGTCATTGCGTAACAAACAGTCAGAAACAAATTCTTAATAACAAAGCCATTGGAAAGTTGACCTATTTGGTCTTAAATTGAAGTTTGACCATGCACTCAACACCGGCTGACACAGCGGCACAGAAAACAATAACAATGCATCTCCCGGTCAACTGTTACAGCATCGAAGGAACGGTTACATGAATTCTAAACAACGATACCCGAAGCCGCTCATTAGTATCGCTTACGGAGCTATCGTGACTCTGGCTTTACCGGCGCTAATGAGTAGCGCGCTTGCCTCTGAAAATAAGTTAGAACGCCAGCGTACTGCCTACGATATGGCGCAAGAACTAATTGATAGTAGAAACGTCAACGGTTACAACAAAATCCGTCCGCAAATCGCGGATTACCCCTTAACACCTTATGTCGATTATCGCGTATTTTCGCTGCAGTTAGCTGACAAATCTGTTTCGCAAGTGAACCGGTTTATCGAGAAACATCAGACCTTCCCTTTTTCATCACGCATTCGAGCCCCTTTTGTAGACCAGCTCGCCAGACAGAAGCGTTGGGAAGATCTGCTCTCGTTTCAAACCAGTTACCCAAGTGGTGAACGTTACCAATGTCACTACCACTATGCTCAGTTAAAAACAGGCGATACGGATTCGGCCTATGAGGGCGCCAAAACATTGTGGAAAAGTGGTGACAGTGTTGATAGCGCTTGTGAGCCTCTATTTGATACGTGGAACAAAGCAGGGCTGCGCAGCGATGACCTGGTTATCGAGAGAATGACGCTGGCCTTTCAACGTCGCAATGGATCTTTGATTAACTATCTGAATAAACAGCTAAAAACGTCGAAAGGTAAACAACAAGGTAAGCAGGTTCAAAGCTTGTTTAAGTCATCGAAAACGGTGACCAAGTTTGCTTCAAGCAGCTTCCCTGAACCCAATCGTTCCACTCTCACCGAGCTTGCTTTGCAAAAGCTCGCTCGCAGTGACAAAGAGCAAGCACGCACAGCGCTAGCTTCGCTTAATAAAAACAGTCAATTGACCCCAGAACTCAAGCAGACGATGAATGAGTACGTGGCAATGCGGTTTGTTACTACCGATTCAGATAGCGAAGCCAAATGGCGCGACAGTATCTTGGTGAAATCCAGCAGCGATGCGTATTTAGAACGCCGCGCTCGATTAGCGGTGCAACAGGCCGATTGGAAGGGGCTAGAGCAATGGATTGGCAGGCTCAGTGATAAAGCTAAGCAGAGCAGTCGCTGGCAGTATTGGCTTGCGAGAGCGGAGATCAGTCGTGGCGATAAAGCGCAGGGTGAAAAACGGTTGGAATCAATTGTCGGGCAGCGCAATTTCTATAGTGCGGCGGCTGCAGTACAGCTCAAGCATTCGATTGTCTATCCTATTTCTACCACCACGCTCGATAACGCCGCGATAGCGCCATACCAAACGAGCTTAACACGCATCGAAGAGTTAATTGCGCGCGATAAAATTGCTGCAGCAAAATCTGAATGGCGATTTTTGCTGTCCAGAGTATCCACATCAGATAAAGAGATGCTGGCAGCGTATGCAGGTAAAAAGCGTTGGCATCATCTTACGGTCGTCGCAACCATTTCAGCTAAAATGTGGGACAACATGAGTCTTCGTTTTCCACAGGCACATGCATGGTGGTTTAAGTTCTATGGTGACAAGCTAGGCCTAGACAAGGATCTTCTTATGTCTTTGGCAAGACAAGAGAGTGCAATGGATGTGGAAGCTCGTTCACCTGTAGGCGCAAGAGGGGTAATGCAAATTATGCCCGCTACGGCTAAGTATACCGCCAAGAAGCATAAGATAGCCTACAAGCGCACGAGCGAGCTTTATCAGGTAGGCAAAAACATTGAAATCGGCTCGCATTACTTAAATGAGTTACTTGGGAACTACGACGACAATCGAATTTTTGCGCTTGCGGCTTATAATGCTGGACCCAACCGAGTTAAACGCTGGCGTGCGGCATCCGATGGCAATTTAGATGCCATCGCGTTTATCGAAGCGATACCATTTAGAGAGACTCGTGGTTATGTTCAGAACATTCTGATGTTTCAAGTGTACTACCGCGATCTCATGGGTGTTCAGGGAAGTTTCCTAACCGATGCTGAGGCGAAAAGGCGTTACTGACACCCTAAGCTAGGCAATGGCGCGAGCTTGGGGTTAGAATGGAGTATTGCAAGTATCTAATGGAATGATTCATGGAACCTCAATACCAAGACTGGCAACAAGTTCTCGACCTGATCCAACGCTCACAAAGTACAGAGCAGCAAGCGCAGTTAATGACTCTACTACTGACACCTGACGAGCGTGAAGCGGTGACTGCTCGCGTTAATATTTTGTGTGAGCTGCTAAAGGGTGACTTATCTCAGCGTCAAATTAGCCAGATGTTAGGGGTGGGTGTTGCGACAATTACTCGCGGCAGTGCAGAAGTGAAACGTCTTGAGGACGCCGACAAGAACGCGCTTAGCGACTTATTACTTAAATAGCGAGACCTTTGAGTCTCGCTCATTTTTTTAGGCGTTAAGCGATAGAAAGCTGGCGACTAGAAATGCTCAGGGTTAACGAAAGGAATTAAAGCCAGTATTAACGCTTGATGATACACCGAGCTTCGAGTGAGCTGGTGCTGTGTGAGCAGCGCAATGGCTCCGCCTTTTTGCTTGATGTTGTCGGTACCAAATGTTTTGTCCATTACATCCCCAAGCTCAACGGTGGGTGACAGCTGCTCTACGACCGCTGGTGGTAGCATTAAACTGGCGCTTCGTGATTCACCAATCAAGCCTTGAGATTCAATCACCATCCACGCAAATGTGCAGCCACCGTCAAGTCCGGCTTCAATCCCTACGTAGTAATCGCCACCTTGCTTAGACTGCTTCGCGTTATTGACTCGGTTTACTGCACCGCGGCGTGTTTCTTCGTTGGCCATGGGTTGATCGGCTACACCACTTGGAACGCTGACGCCCTCAAACTCAAAACTTTGGTTTGGAAAAGCCGACTCAAATGCGCTTTTTACAGCATTAATTTTGGCGGGATTAAGCGAGGCGATGACAACCTTTTTCATGACAGACATATCCATGTAGAGAACGTAACAACCTAATTCTAACGTAAATCTTCCCTAGTCATGTCATTAAATTTTTCAATATCCGTACTCTGCTATTGAGCTTATTTGAAGTTCCAATTAACAACGAATATAATTTTTATGGTATGATATTCTGTTTTCTGAGTCAGAAACATCGACAAGAGACAATGGATATGAAATTAAAACAAGTAGTGGTGGCTTTGGGAATTATGACGCTGGCAGGTTGTCAGGCAACGCAGCGTCAAAATGCCACAACCGGTGAATACGAAACGAACTCTGCAACCAAAGGTGCTGTAATTGGTGCCATTGCAGGCACTGCAGTGGGTATCGCCTCGGGTGGTGATAGTAAAGGCATTTTACTAGGTGCGGCGAGTGGTGCTGCCATTGGTGGCGGTGCAGGTTACTATTTCGATCAGCAGGAAAAAGCTCTTCGCCAAGAGCTGCTAAATTCTGGTGTACAAGTTGAACGTACTGGTGACAATCAGCTCGTACTTCGCCTTGAAAATGGTATTGGCTTTGCAAGTAACTCACACGCGTTAGATCGCAACATTCATAAAACGCTGCAAGGCGTGGCGCGCATTTTGGTTGAATATCCTGATACTAGCCTAGTGATTGACGGTTACACCGATAGTACTGGCAGCGCGAGCTACAACCAAGAGCTCTCTGAGAAGCGCGCTGAGCAAGTTCGCGCTTTCCTCGTTAGCCAAAATGTTGCTCCTGGCCGTGCGGTGGCGCGCGGTATGGGTGAGCGCTTCCCTATCTGTAGCAATGCTACGACGGAAGGACGCCAATGCAATCGACGCGTAGAGATCAAGATCTTGCCTCTTACATAAGCGGTGCTTTTTAAATGACATAAAAAAATCCCTAGGTCGTGCCTAGGGATTTTTGTTTTAGTCTTTCTTATCGGTCAGATCGGGAATGACTGGTTTGACATTGTCGATAGGGTAGCAGCCAAGTACTTTTAAGTGCTTAGTGATCTTCACTAGTTCATCGACCGCGCACTTCATCGCCTCAGAATCTTTATGGCCTTCCACGTCGACATAAAACATCTCTTCCCACGGGTTACCCATGATAGGACGTGACTCCAGCTTGGTCATGTTGATGCCATAACGCTGCAGTACCAATAGGGTTTCCACCAGTGAGCCCGCTTCCTGTGACGTCGCCATAATGAAGGTGGTTTTCGCCGGAATTTGTGCAGACACTTCGACTGGCTTTCTCGCTACGATAATAAAGCGCGTATGGTTTTCGGTTTGGTTGGCAATGTTGCCTTGAATAGACTGCAGCCCATAAAGCTTGCCGCTTGCAGCATGGCCGATAGCCGCCACGTCATCCCGGTTTAGCTGTTGCACCTTTTGCATCGCATCTGCTGTGCTCGCACAAGACTCTAAAGTCACGCCTTTTAAACGGCTCAAAAACTCACTGCATTGCTGATGTGGCTGTGGGTGTGAATAGAGCGTTTTGATGTCTTCAAGACGCAGCTCTTTGGTCGCCACGAGACAATGTTCAATCGGTTGGGTGATTTCGCCAACGATGTGCAGTGTCGTGTGCTGAAGTAAATCGAACACTTCGTTGATGGAACCTGAGCTCGTGTTCTCAATGGGAAGCACACCGTAATCTGCATGGCCGGATTCAACGGTTTTGATGACTTCTTTAAACTGATCGCAGTTAAGCTCTACTAATTCGGTGTTTTTGCGAGAGAAGTAGTCACGACTTGCCAAGTGCGAGTATGAGCCTTTGGCACCTAAGAATGCGACGCGTGCGACTGGCTTTCTGCTCTGGTCTGGGTTGGCGAGATTTTGCAGGTAGACCTGTTGAAGTAACACTGAGTCTTCAATGATAGTGTGAAAAATCTTGGTGATGTATGGCGCATCAAGCTCGTATTTATCTTTACCATTGTTAATCAGCTTAACGAGTAGCTGCTGCTCACGAGCGGCATCACGAACCGGCTTTGAAGTCTGTACCTTACTTTTGGCCACTTCAATACTGAGCTTACGGCGCTCGGATAGCAGTTGCAGCAGGTTGTCATCCAACTCGTTGAGTCGCAGGCGAATATCGTCAAGAGAATACTTAGTGTCGGTCATCAAATAATCCTTATAAAAAAGCCTCCCGTTTGGGAGGCTTTCCGTTCGTTTTTGACTTTTCTTTCGAAAACGAAGAAGCCTCCAAGCCTAGTGGAGAAAAAAGAAGTCAAAAAAGAACAGAATAATTGGGCGCATAAATCGTTGTTTATCATTTTGTATTGGCTAAGCCCCACAATAAGCAAGGGAGCATGGAGCGTCAAGCAAAAAAATAGCGCCCGTAGGCGCTATATAATGATGACTAAATTGAATTGCTATTCGCTAAGACGACCGAATTATTCGACTTCTTCTACTTCAGCTAGCTCTGGTTTCTCTGTGCGGCGAGCTTCTGGCTTGTGTCTTAGTTTGTTTAGCTGACGTTCTAACTTCTGTTCAACCTCGTTAACGGCAGCGTATAAATCTTCATGAGTAGCGGAAGCGACAAGCTTGCCTTTGGGTACCGTAATGGCCGCTTCGAATTTCATCTGTTTGTTTGGCTCTTCGTTGAAAGCAGTTTGGCAGCTGATGATGTCGACTTGCCACTTTTCTAACTTCTTAAATTTGCTTTCGATATGCTCACGGATTGCAGAGGTGATCTCAATGTTTTTACCAGTGATGTTTACTCTCATATGTTTTTTCCTCTGTTGCATCCCTCATGGGTTAACTCCAGATTACTTATCCAGACCGAAAATAATGTGATCTAGATCACTTTCGTGTAATGGTTTTTGATGTCCAAATCTAAATGTGATCTATCGCAAAACTTTGTATCGTTAACAGTAAAAAAGCCTTTTCTTTCCTCCAAAAGTCATTAATTTGGATAGAGTAGCGTTCTGAAAATTCCCCATTTTTGGCGACTTAGTACGACCTAAGAAAAGTCACTGTCTATTAAATGCTCACCGATAAAGTGTGATCTTTGTCACTTGGTGGTTTCCTCCTTGCTTCCCCCCAGTACTCTATAGAATTCGATGTCTTGATTTTTAGCCTGTTGCTCTTCGCGGATCTCCTGCAATGACTCCAATTGTTTGTAGATAACAAAGTATCGATTGATGTTGGCTACATAGGTAACGGGCTCGGAGCTAATATTGCGGCGCGCCATGAGTTCGACGTTGCCAAACCATTTATTGGGATCGTAACCGTGCTTTTCGGCTAAGCGCCTCATGCGTAATATATTGCCGGGACCGGCGTTATAAGCAGCCAGCGATAGGTAGACTTTGTCATCTTCGCTAATGGCATCATCACTAAAATAGCGATCGCGGATAAAGCGTAAATATTTGACCCCAGCATGGACGTTGTTATCTATGTTGTTGATGTTTCTAATGTTGACGTTCTTATCTCGAGCCGTACTTGGTAACACTTGCATAATGCCAACCGCACCTTTTGGCGATATCTTATTTTGATTGAGGCGTGATTCTTGAAATGCTTGTGCTGCAATCATGAGAAAATCGAAGTCGTATTGGTCGGCGTACTTTTTAAACAGTGAAACTAGCTTATCTAGTTGATCAATATTTTTGGGATCAAGCGCTTTTGCAAACCATGAAGTATTCTCTAGGTACTTGTTATAGATAACATTGCCAAGCAGCGTCCCTTCTTTCGCTGTTTTGATGTAAGCATTGACTTGCTCCGCAAGCTTGGGGCTGTCTTTGCGCATCGCCCAAGCTATTTTTCCGCCGCTACGCAGTGGAATACCGCTATGAATGTTCAAATCATCAAAGGTTTTGTTCCAAAAATAGGCTTTGTGGCTATCAAGAACCGTAGCGCTGATTAGCCCTTGCTTGACCATCTCGACCAGTTCGTAATCTTGTAATGTCTCTTCAATGTATTGGACCAATACAGGAGTGCGTCCCTCTTCAGTTAGTGCTTTATTGAGCTCTTGTAGGCTCTCAAAGTAGCTTGAGCTGGCGCGCACCCATACTTCTTTGCCGCTTAAGTCTTCGGGGCTCAAAAGAGTAGGGTAGTCGTCGCTTGTGATGATGAGCTCATCGATATTGTTGAGTACAGGACGACTGAACTCGATCACGGCTTCACGAGCCGGGGTTACGGTAAGGTTAGCAACAATGAGGTCGCCGTAACCATTGACCAGCGCAGGGATAAGATCATCGCGTGTTACGGGTATAACTTGTACTTTGAGTTTTGGAAATCTTTTCTTTAAATGCTTCTCGAAGTGATAAAGCTGTTCGGCACCAATTCCCCTAGGCTGCCCTTTCTCAATGTAATAAAAGCCGAGATCGGCTGAGACTAGTACCCGCAGTACTCGCTTTTCAGATAGTGTGTTTAAATCCCCGGTATAAGGGGTGTTCCTTAATGGGCTGAGTTCTAGTGCTCGCAGTGGTAGCGAGAAGACAACGAAAACAATAACCAGTAGTAGCGCTTTCACTTCAATTCCTTTTTCACTACATATCCTAATGATAACTATATAAATGAAAAAGGATTTTCGCCAACTTAGGCACAAAAAAAGCGCTGATGACACAACGCTTTTGTTAAAGGTTTAACCCATTATATAGGGTTGAGCTCCATGAGCTTTTCGGTTCGTTCGACTTGCTCTTTCATGCCAAGCTCTTCATAGGCTTGCTTCTGAATGCTGAGTGACTTACGTGCAGCCTCAGTATCTGGATAGGTTTTTTGAAGCTCTTGTGTGCGATTGATCGCAGCGATCCAAGCTTCACGTCGTAGGTAGAAATCTGCCGTTGCCAAATCGTAATTCGCGAGACGATTCTTTAGTGCCACCATGCGTTTTGCAGCATCTTCTGCGTAGGCACTGTTCGGATAGCGTTTAAGCAAGCGGTCGAAATCGGCGAACGCGGCTTTAACTGGCTCAGGATCTCGGTCAGAACGGTCGATACGGAAGATGTCGTGCATAAAGTTACGATCTTGCGCCATATGGCTTAGGCCGCGCATATACAGAACCCAATCCGAACGCTCATGCGTAGGGTTTAGACGAGAAAAACGTTCGATGGTCGCAAGCGCTAGAGGCAGGTCGTCGTTCTTATAGTAGGCGTAAATAAGGTCGAGCTGTACCTGCTCAGTGTAAGCACCAAATGGGTAACGAGAGTCTAGCGCTTCAAGGCGCTCAATGGCTGACGTCCAGTTACCACCTTGCAGTGACTCTTGAGCCTCTGAATACAACTGAGACGGCGGGACATCTGGGACGGTGACTTCTTTGTCAGCACAACCAAACAACAAAGCTATAGAAAGCAAGCCTGTTAGTTTAAGTAGTTTCATACGAGAACGAGTTTCCTTGACGTAAATATTTTTCCGCTTCCATTACTTTTCTTGCCAGTAACAGATACAATGATGGACTATATTATCCACACTCGTGGTATTAGTCCCAAGGTTTTTTAAAAAGTTCGATATGGCTCAGCAGATTGAATTAACAAATACAGTAAAAGACAGCCAGTTAGGTCAACGTTTAGACCAAGCTGTAGCTGAACTCTTCGCAGATTTTTCTCGTTCACGCCTGAAAGAATGGCTACTTGACGGAAAAATTGCGGTTAACGGTGAAGTGGTTACCAAGCCTCGCACTAAGGTGATGGGCGGTGAACTGATTACCGTTCAAGCTGAACTAGAAGATGAAGAACGCTTCGAAGCGCAAGATATTCCTCTAAACATCGTTTACGAGGATGATGACATCATTGTCATCAATAAGCCAAGAGATTTCGTTGTTCATCCTGGAGCAGGGACGCCAGATGGCACGGTTCTGAATGCGCTTTTGCATCACTACCCAGCTATCGCGGAAGTACCACGTGCAGGTATCGTTCACCGTCTCGATAAAGACACCACAGGTTTGATGGTGGTGGCGAAGACGGTTCCATCGCAAACGCGTTTGGTTCGAGCTCTGCAAAAACGTAACATTACTCGTGAGTACGAAGCGATTGCGATCGGCAAAATGACCGCAGGTGGTATGGTGGATAAGGCAATTGGTCGCCATTCTACGAAACGTACGTTGATGGCGGTAAATGAACTCGGTAAGCCGGCGGTGACTCACTACCGTGTTGCGGAGCATTTCCGTGAGCATACCCGTATCAGACTACGTCTAGAAACGGGGCGTACCCACCAGATCCGTGTACACATGTCTTACTTACAACACCCACTTTTAGGTGATACCGCTTACGGTGGTCGTGCGCGTATCCCACGTGGTGCGAGTGAAGAGCTAACGGATATGATCCGTAGCTTCGACCGTCAAGCACTGCACGCGGTAATGCTGAAGTTTGCTCACCCAGTGACTGGCGAAGAAATGGAGTTCCACGCACCTGTGCCTGACGATATGGTGGCAATGGCTGAAGCGCTTCGTGAAGATACAAAGCTGAATAAAGAAGAAGACTATTAATGTCGATTCTTAAGCCAAATTGGCACACAGCACCGCATGTGAGTGCTGTGACTTCAACTAGAGAAGGTGGTGTATCGAAAGCGCCGTTCTCTGGGTTGAATCTAGGAATGCATGTTGGTGATAACCCTGCAGATATTGAGGCGAATAGAGCTCAACTAGCAGCGTTAGCGAACATGCCATCCGCGCCAGTTTGGCTTAATCAAACCCACTCCACTGTCGTTGCTAATATTGCAACTCCTACTGATGTCGTTATCAATGGCGATGCGAGTTTTACGACGCGGCCAGGTGTTGTGCTTAGTGCGATGACCGCAGACTGCTTGCCTATTTTGCTTGCGGCCAACGACGGCACTGCGGTTTCTGCAGTCCATGCAGGCTGGCGTGGCCTTGCTGATGGCATTGTTGAAAATGCAGTGTCTCTTTTCGAGTCTGATCTGCAAGCTTGGATTGGTCCTGCCATTGGCTTTGATAGTTTTGAGGTCGGTGAAGATGTTCGTGAGGCATTTTGTGCAAGCCACCCTGAATACGCTATCGCATTCAAGCCGCATCCGACATCGGGTAAGTGGCTCGCGGACTTAGCATCGATTGCCGAGATGAAGCTTAAGTCGCTTGGAGTAAATTCAGTGACTCAGAGCGGGCTTTGTACTTTCGAGGATCCTACTCGTTTTTATTCTTATCGACGCGATGGGAAAACTGGCCGTATGGCGAGCTTTATTTGGATCAACGCCTGATTTTCCATTCCCTCTCTTGAAATCCTCAATCTGAGTAACCATCTTATTTGCATATCAAGCCGTATGTAATTATAGGGGGTTGCTGTGCGCTTAGATCGATTTACTAGCAAATTCCAAGTCGCTATTTCTGATGCTCAGTCTCTAGCTCTAGGGCGAGACCATCAATATATTGAACCTGTTCATCTCATGGTTGCTTTGCTCAATCAAGAGGGCAGTTCTATTCGTCCATTGCTGACAATGTTGAACGTTGATGTTGTGCAGTTGCGCTCAAAACTGGCAGAGCTGCTGGATAAGCTACCAAAAGTGACGGGCGTAGGTGGTGATGTTCAGCTATCTAGCTCAATGGGTCAGCTATTCAATCTGTGTGACAAGGTGGCTCAAAAACGCCAAGATGCATATATCTCCTCTGAGATTTTCTTGCTTGCGGCTATCGAAGACAAAGGCGCGTTAGGTCAATTACTTAAAGCGCAAGGTCTAACGGAAGCGAAGGTCAACCAAGCCATTGAGCAGATCCGTGGCGGTCAAAAGGTTGATGATCCAAACGCAGAAGAAAAACGCCAAGCGCTAGAAAAGTTCACGATTGATCTGACCGAACGAGCCGAGCAGGGCAAACTTGACCCTGTGATTGGCCGTGACGATGAGATCCGCCGAACGATTCAAGTATTGCAGCGTCGTACCAAAAATAATCCAGTCATTATTGGTGAACCGGGTGTGGGTAAAACCGCCATTGTTGAAGGCTTAGCTCAGCGTATTATCAATAATGAAGTACCGGAAGGCTTACGTGGTCGCCGAGTTCTATCACTTGATATGGGCTCTTTGGTCGCTGGCGCCAAATATCGTGGTGAATTTGAAGAACGTTTGAAATCGGTACTTAATGAGCTTGCTAAAGAAGAAGGCAACATCATTCTATTTATCGATGAACTGCACACCATGGTTGGGGCAGGTAAAGGCGAAGGCTCAATGGATGCCGGCAATATGCTCAAACCAGCACTTGCCCGAGGTGAGTTACATTGTGTTGGCGCGACGACTCTAGACGAATATCGTCAATATATAGAGAAAGATGCTGCGCTTGAGAGACGATTCCAAAAAGTGCTGGTGGATGAGCCAAGTGTTGAAGACACAGTGGCGATTCTTCGTGGACTTAAAGAACGCTACGAATTGCATCATCATGTAGAAATCACGGATCCAGCAATTGTAGCGGCTGCTAGCCTTTCCCATCGTTACGTAACCGATCGACAGTTACCTGATAAGGCTATTGATCTAATTGATGAAGCCGCGTCGAGCATTCGTCTGCAAATTGATTCCAAGCCAGAGTCATTAGATAAGCTCGAGCGTAAAATCATCCAGCTTAAAATAGAACAGCAAGCGCTGAAAAACGAGTCGGATGATGCAAGTAGCAAGCGCCTTTCTGCACTAAATGAAGAGCTGCACACTAAAGAGCGTGACTATGCTGAGCTTGAAGAAGTATGGAATGCAGAAAAAGCGGCACTTTCGGGTACGCAGCATATTAAAGCTGAGTTGGAACAAGCAAGATTAGATATGGATGTGGCACGGCGTGCCGGAGATCTAAACCGTATGTCTGAGCTTCAATACGGACGTATCCCAGAGCTAGAGAAACAGCTAGACCTAGCGACGCAAGCCGAGATGCAGGAGATGAGTCTGCTTCGCAACAAAGTGACAGACGCTGAAATAGCAGAAGTGTTGTCGAAGCAAACCGGTATTCCAGTATCTAAAATGCTAGAAGCAGAAAAAGACAAACTGCTTCGTATGGAAGAGGTTCTGCATAAACGCGTCATTGGTCAGGCGGAAGCGGTGGAAGTGGTTTCCGATGCGATTCGTCGTAGTCGAGCAGGTCTTGCCGACCCTAATAAGCCTATTGGTTCGTTCTTATTCTTAGGTCCGACAGGTGTGGGTAAAACAGAGCTGTGTAAAACGCTCGCCAACTTCATGTTCGACAGTGAAGATGCCATAGTGCGTATCGACATGTCTGAGTTCATGGAGAAACATTCGGTGGCGCGACTAGTCGGTGCTCCTCCTGGTTATGTTGGCTATGAAGAAGGTGGCTATTTAACGGAAGCGGTGAGACGTAAGCCATATTCGGTGATCTTACTTGATGAGGTAGAAAAAGCGCATCCAGATGTCTTTAATATTCTTCTACAAGTATTAGATGATGGTCGCCTTACCGATGGGCAAGGTCGTACGGTGGATTTCAGAAACACTGTCATCATCATGACGTCGAACTTAGGATCGTCGAGAATCCAAGAGAATTTCCAAGTTCTCGATTATGACGGTATTAAGCGAGAAGTAATGGATGTAGTGACATCTCACTTTAGACCTGAGTTCTTAAACCGTGTAGATGAAAGTGTGGTATTCCATCCTCTAGGTCAGCAGCACATTAAGTCGATTGCTAACATTCAGCTTGAGCGTTTAGGCAAACGAATGGAAGACAGTGGGTACTCGTTGATCGTGGCAGATGCGGCTCTCGATTATATTGCTAAAGTGGGGTATGACCCTGTGTATGGTGCAAGACCTTTAAAACGCGCCATTCAGCAAAGTATTGAGAATCCACTCGCGAAAGAGATACTAGCGGGCAAGGTGGATCCAACTAAACCGGTAAAACTTATCGTTAATAACGATAAAATTGCGGTTGGCCAATAGTAGTTTACTAGCGTTTGGTGAATAAAAGGGGAGGTCACTCCCTTTTTTTGTGTCTTTTTTGGGCGTTCTGGTTTATTTGTGTGCGAACGGAAAGAAAAAGTGAATTTAGTGTAATTTAGCGCTTGCCAAGTGAATGGCGATCTCTATAATGCCACCTCGCTGACACGGGAACGGAGAGATAAATCTCCAACGAGTCAGAAGGTCAAAAGCTTCTAAGGAAGCTAAGCAAAATAAGTTGAAAAAGTGGTTGACACTAAAGCTTATCTCGCTAAAATGGCCATCCGTTTTGAGAGGGGCGCTCAGTCCGAAGCTCGAAACAAGCTCTTTAACAATATAAACCTATCAATCTGTGTGGGCACT
>NZ_JBJHPB010000031.1:0-58736 GCF_059412285.1 Vibrio sp. CB1-5
TCATGCCAGCAACTTGCTCGCTTTGATCAGGGTGCACCATGAATACGATTTCGTAATGACGCATTGGTTGCTCCTTACGGATTATTAGCTTCCACGTTTGGCTCGGTCATCCAGAGGAAGCAAGGAACTAATAAAAAAGACCGAGAATTAAGGAGCGCAAATGTTACAGAAAGGGCGAATAATAAGCAAGCAATTTTAAAGAGCGGGGGATTGGTTCTTGGTCCTTGGTTCTTGGTCCTTAGGCTAGAAAACCATAAATCTAAACAGCGTTTACTCGTCGGCGTAAATTTTAACGGAGAGCGCACCTTCCGAATCAATTGATGCTCGGTACATTCCAGAGCTGTTCATTGCGAAGTGAATGTCGCCGCTTGCGTCGATGGCGATAAGGCCGCCTTCTCCGCCCATCTGTTTGAGTTCACCCTGTATCACGCTTTCTGAGGCCGTATGTACGTCTTCTTTGAGATAACGCATGCGCGCTGCAACATCAACAGCTACCGTTTTACGGATAAAGTACTCGCCCATGCCTGTAGTCGATACGGCGACGTTATTGTTCTCAGCGTAAGTGCCCGCACCTATGATGGCAGTGTCGCCAACACGGCCATATTTTTTATTGGTCACGCCTCCAGTACTGGTGGCTGCGGCTAGGTTGCCCTGCTTATCCAACGCGACTGCACCTACCGTGCCGTACTTTTTATCGTCGGGGTATTTTGATTCCGATAACGCAAACAGCCCTTTTTCTTTCATCGATTGAAGCTGCTCATAGCGTCGCTCAGTGAAGAAGTAATCTTGTTCTGTGTACTCATGTCCTTGCTCAAAGGCAAACTTTTCCGCGCCTTCGCCAATCAAAAGCACATGATCACTGCCACGCATCACATCACGAGCAAGTGCAATCGGGTTTTTAATATGCCTAACACCAGCCACCGCACCTGCGTCTTGTTGAGCGCCGTGCATCACAGAGGCATCCATCTCGACCATCTCGTTGTGAGTCAACACTGAGCCTTTACCAGCGTTAAAGTGCGGCGAATCTTCCATAACCTGTACCGCAGTCACTGCAGCATCAAGAGCATCACCACCTGCTTCCAATACCGCAGCACCCGCTTTCACTGACTGGGTTAGCGCATCGAGTATCTGCTGCTTTAACTCGTCACTCATCTGCGCTCTAAGAATCGTCCCGGCACCACCATGAATCGCGATAGCAAAAGGCTGGGGCATACATCACTTCCTTATTCTTGGTTATTTTTATAAGTACTATAAACGACAAAGGCCTCCCAATGGGAGGCCTTTGAAAAGCTTGTGATTAGTGAGAACCACAACCGCCGCCACCGCAGCAACCGTCTTCTTTCTTCTCACCGTGGTCGTCACCACCACAACAGCCACCTTCTTCACCGTGACCTTCACCACCACAGCAGCTACCGCCACCTTGGTGAATGTGACCGTGCTCGATCTCTTCTGCTGTTGCTTCGCGAAGTGCTACCACTTCAACGTCAAACGTTAGCGTTTGGCCAGCTAGCATGTGGTTACCATCAACCACCACTTCGTCGCCATCTACTTCTGTTACTTCTACAGGGATTGGACCTTGGTCTGTATCCGCTAGGAAACGCATACCTACTTCAATAGTGTCAACGCCTTGGAATACGTTTGCTGGCACACGCTGAACTAGCGCGTCATTGTGCTCGCCGTACGCATCTTCTGGAGAAACAGTCGCAGTGAACTTGTCGCCTGCTTCTTTGCCTTCAAGTTCCTTTTCTAGGCCAGTGATAAGGTTGTTGTGGCCGTGTAGGTAATCTAGAGGTGCGTCTACTGTTGATTGATCAACAACGACACCATCTTCAGTTTTTACTTGGTACGCTAGGCTTACTACTGCGTTCTTAGCAATTTTCATGGATACTCCAAAGGATTGGCACTAAGACTGCACGGTTACAAGAACCACTCAGCCTTATTTAAACAATGCCGCCATTAGGCGGCGTGTGAGCATATTATGGGGATAGAAAATAGAAACTCAATCATTCCGGCTTAAAAATACCGATTAATTCTTCATCACTTCGTTCAGATTTTTCTACAGCTTTAGGGGTTCTCTGCTCGGTGAACTCACAATCCACACACTCTACCCACTCAACATTATTCTCTATCCACCAGCGCAAACTGTCTTGAGTGGAGCATTTCGGGCAGCTTGCCCCGGCGATAAAACGTTTCTTGGTACTGCTCATGTTACTTCCTACTATCCAGATGACCTTACTTGCCTAATCCCAAAAATTTCGAGACTGGCGGTCTTTTTCCATTTCACGGCCAAAGATCTCTTCGAGCTCTTTACGAGCTTCTTTTGAGCGCTGAGCCAGCTGTTTATCTTCACTGTGCTGCGGCAACAGCTCTTTGAGCATGGCATTATCCAACTTTTTAAAATGCGCTTCTGCGCGTTTAGCCTCATAAGGGTGAAAACCCAGTTCAATAAGGGCTTGGCGACCTAGATCAAGCGCCCCCAAAAAGGTCTCTCGAGAATAGCGATCCACTCCATGGTTCATTAATTGGTATGCTTCCACACGGCTTCGAGCACGCGCTAGTACCTTTAGCGACGGGAAGTGCTTATGACATAGGTCGACCACTTCCATGATCTCTTCCGGTGAGTCAGTACAGACAATAATAGCTTCGGCTTTGTCTGCGCCAGCGGCGCGCAACAAGTCTAACTGAGTGGCATCCCCGTAAAATACTTTGTATCCATATTTTCTTAACAGATGAATTTGGCTCGCATCACTCTCTAGTACGGTAATTTTGACCTTATTGGCGTACATCAAACGGCCAACAATTTGTCCAAAACGGCCAAAGCCAGCAATAATGACCCTTGGCTGCCTGTCTTCGACGTCGGTTTTAATCGTGATTTCCTGCTCTTGGTTCAACGATTTTTCAAACCACTTTTTCTGTCCCATCAGAAGCAGTGGTGTCGTTACCATGGACAAACTCACCACAACCAATAAGAAAGCCGACTCTGCAGCAGGTAACAAACCTTGTGCGCTTGCTGCAGTGAAGATAACGAAAGCAAACTCACCACCTTGACTCAAAATGGCTGCCATCTTACTGCGCGCTTTAGGGCGAATACCAAACAACCTTGCTAATACATAAAGTATCAAGCCTTTGATGACCACCAATGACACAACAGCAAACAGTACCTTTAACGGTTCAGAGACCAAAAGTCCTAGATTGACCGCCATTCCCACCGCAATAAAGAACAGACCAAGCAATAAGCCTTTAAACGGTTCAATGGCTATCTCAAGCTCATGACGATATTCACTCTCTGCAAGTAGCACCCCAGCCAAAAAGGTGCCGAGTGCCATCGAAAGACCCAGCTTTTGCATAAAGGCCGCAATACCGATCACCAGTAGTAGCGCCGCCACCGTAAATAGTTCTCGTACACCGCTCATCACGACATAGCGAAATAATGGTCGAATTAAGTAGTGGCCACCGATGAGCAGTCCGAGCACACCAGCAAGCATCCACAGGATGTCCCCCCAGTTGCCCGCGGTATTGCCCGCCAATACCGGAAGCAGCGCCAACATAGGGATTACGGCGATATCTTGAAATAGCAACACTGCAAAACCGGACTGACCCGTTTCGCCACCCGCCAACCCTTGCTCTTCTATCACCCGCAGTGCAATCGCGGTAGAAGAGAGCGCTAACGCCATCCCTATGGCTAAGCTTGTCTGCCAAGTCAGACCAAACAGCGAAGCGATAGCCGATAACACCAAAGTCGTCACTAATACCTGCGCCCCACCGAGACCGAGTATCGGTACCCGCATTTGCCAAAGCTTTTTGGGGTTTAGCTCGAGACCAATTAAGAACAGCAGCAACACCACACCAAATTCAGCGAAGTGAAGGATCTCATCCACATCACTGATAAGGCCTAACCCCCAAGGGCCAATCGCCACACCCGCCAACAAGTAGCCAAGCACACTCCCAAGGCCAAGGCGCTGAGCAATCGGCACGGCCACTACTGCCGCAGAGAGAAATATCACACTGCTTTGCAGAAAATCATTCGCCATTGCCATCAACCGCCTCCTTTGTCGTAAGCGACGACATCATCAATGACTCATCAAAGGGATGCATCAGCCACTGCCTATAAAGCTCGGCATGCTGATAGCGATCCATATCATCTATACGGCGAGACCAATAGAGCACCAAAGGCTCCATCCAGTGCATTTTGCACAGGGCAGCGCTGAGCTCAAATGGCTGCAATATTTGTTCAAGTGGGTACTTGTTATAACCAGATTGGCTAAAGGCCGACTCTTTGCCTCCGGTAGTAATGACGCTGCGCCAATACTTACCTTCTAAAGCACAATCATCACCAAACGCGAAGCCTTTACCCAGCACTCGGTCAATCCACTCTTTGAGCAGCGATGGGCAGGAATACATATACAGTGGATGCTGAAACACAATTACGTCGTGCTCAAGTAGCATCTGATGCTCAGCATTGACGTCAATAAAGAAGTCGGGATACAGGGCATATAAATCGCGCAGGGTAACATTATCCAGAGATTGGATTTTCTTGAGCATCACCTGATTGGCGATAGAGTTTTGTGGCTCTGGGTGCGCATAGATCACCAGAACTTTTGGGGATTGGTTTAAGTGTTGTAATTCTGACGTCATTCCTTGAAAACCATCTCCATACTTACGACTTCGTAAACTGCTCTCTAACAACAGCGAGAGTCAGTCACTCTTCTTTACCCTAATCTTTAAGGGTAGACAGTGATGATTGTTATTGAAATCATTCTGTTTTTGTTATCAGTTTGTTCCATCATATACCAAACTTCATCGTTCGTGCAGGTTAGTTTGCCCCTGATTGCCTTGCTATTTATGCCTTCTCCCAAGGGATAATGATCGACATTTCACTGCTTTCCTCATAGTATTCGTGGGTCGAAATTTCAATCACTAGCTAGTTGTTTCCTTATGATCACCTTCTCTGATATTCAATTGCTTCGCGGCGGTAAACCACTGCTCGACCAAGCCTCTGCCACCATTCACCCTGGTGACAAAGTGGGTCTAGTCGGCAAAAACGGTTGTGGTAAATCCACCCTGTTTGCGCTGCTCAAAGACGAACTCTCCATTGATGCAGGCTCATTTAGTCAGCCATCCCATTGGGAGCTCGCTTGGGTCGCACAGGAAACCCCAGCACTAGAGCGCACCGCTATTGAATACGTGATTGATGGCGATCGAGAGTATCGCGCACTTGAACAAAAGCTTGTTGACGCAGAGCAACAAGACAACGGTACTCTGGTTGCTGAACTGCATGGCAAAATCGAAGTCATTGGCGGTTACAGCATCCGTGCTCGCGCCGCAGAGCTTCTCGACGGTCTGGGTTTTAGCCAAGAGCAGATGACCTGGAATCTGACTCAATTCTCGGGTGGTTGGCGTATGCGCCTTAACCTAGCGCAGGCGCTATTGTGCCGCTCAGATCTACTGCTGCTCGACGAACCAACCAACCACTTGGACTTAGATGCCGTAATGTGGCTTGAACGCTGGCTACAAAGCTACCCAGGTACACTTGTCTTGATCTCGCACGACCGAGATTTTCTCGATCCAATCGTTGGCCGCATTATCCATATCGAGAATCAACTGCTGAACGAGTACACGGGCAACTACTCCTCGTTTGAAGAACAGCGCGCGCAAAAACTCATCTTGCAACAAGCTCAATACCAGAAGCAGCAAAAGCAGATGTCGCATATGCGGAAGTACATTGACCGCTTCCGCTATAAAGCATCGAAAGCACGCCAAGCGCAAAGCCGTATCAAAGCGCTGGAACGCATGGAAAAAGTGCTGCCAGCTCAGTTTGATAATCCATTTAGCTTCGAATTCAGAGAGCCTGCGGCACTGCCAAATCCCATCATCATGATGGATGAGGTTTCGGCGGGTTACGATGACAACATCATTCTTGAAAAGATCCGTCTAAACCTGGTTCCAGGTAGCCGAATTGGTCTTTTAGGTCGTAATGGCGCAGGTAAATCCACGCTGATCAAACTGCTGTCAGGCGAGCTTGGCGCTAAAGAGGGCGATCTTAATTACTCTCAAGGCGTTAAAATTGGTTACTTTGCTCAGCACCAACTGGAAACCCTGCACCCAGAAGAGACGCCGCTGCAACATATGATGCAGATCGCGCCGCAGCACACCGAGCAGCAGCTTCGTGATTACTTAGGAAGCTTTGGTTTCCAAGGTGACAAAGCGCTTGAAAAAGTCGCGCCGTTCTCCGGTGGTGAAAAAGCCAGACTGGTATTAGCGCTTGTTGTATGGGAAAAGCCCAACCTTTTACTACTCGATGAACCGACCAACCACCTTGATCTGGATATGCGCCAAGCACTAACACTGGCTCTGCAAACCTTTGAAGGTGCCATGGTCATCGTCAGCCACGATCGCTACTTACTGCGCGCGACCACCGATGACCTATACCTAGTCCACGATCGTCAGGTAGCGCCATTTAATGGCGACCTCGTTGACTACTATAAGTGGCTGACAGAGCAGCAAAAAATTGAGCGTAAAGAGGCTCAAGCCAATGAGCCAGATAAAGCCTCAAATAACAGTGCAGCCGCTAAGAAAGAGCAAAAACGCAAAGACGCCGAGTTTCGTAAGCAAACCGCGCCAATTCGCAAAACACTGACAAAGCTTGAGGAAAAAATGGATAAGTTATCCGCCCTCATCGCTGAGGCAGAGGAGCAATTGTCTGATACTTCTCTGTATGATGCGGAAAATAAAGCTAAACTTAATGAAGTACTTGCCAAACAAGCCTCCAGCAAATCCGAACTTGAAGAAGTCGAAATGGACTGGATGGCGCAGCAAGAAGTTCTTGAGCAGATGGAACAGGAATTCAATCAATCATGACCCGCGAGCACGCATCTTCAAATCTCACTTTTGAGCACCTATGGCAGTTTAGCCTGCAGTACTACGGGGTGCGAGAGGTAAAAGAGGCGTGCTTAAATCTGCAAAATCACTACCACGGCAACGTCAATTTGCTGTTGCTACTGAAGTGCCTAGACGAACAGGCACTTCGCTTCAATGCTGAAGATTGGCATCACGTCCAATCCTGCCTCGGTCGCACGGAAAAACTGCTGCATCAATTTCGCGATATTCGCCGTCAACTCAAGCACAGCGTGGTTGATAGTCTCTATCGTGAAGCGCTTGAGTTTGAACTCAGCCTCGAGAAGCAGCAGCAATCCGACCTTGTTGATTGCATTAATGCGTTAACGCTCAGCCCGAAACAGGGTGAAGCACTCGTACTCGGCTACTGCCGCCAACTTGGCGCTGAGCATCTAGGGCTTATCTTCGCCAAACCCGTCAGCGAACTTGCTACCAAATAAACACCACACATGACGCGGTAAGCAGTGCCATACTGGAGTTAAAGCGGCGCCATGCCGTGGGCGTTGCTAGCCAGCGGCGAATGAAGGTGCCAAACCCTACCCATACCGACGACGTTTGTATCTGAACCAGCAAAAAGATCACCGATATCCCCACCAACGACCACCAATAGTAGTCACCACTCAATGCAAACGAACTCACGGCGGTTACCGACATCACCCAGGCTTTCGGATTCAGGTATTGAAATGTCATGGCTTCAAAGCAGGTCATAGGTTTGGCCTTGCTATCGGATTCTCCCTTGTTGATCCCTGCGGTTAGAATTCGCCAAGCCAAATAGAGCAAATACGCGCTGCCCAGCCATTTGAGAACTTCCTGAACCACCGGGTAAGTTTGGAAGATCACGCCAAGACCTGCGCCATTCAATAAGATCAAGCTGATCAGGCCAAGGCCAATCCCAAGAAAGTGCGGGATCGATCTAACATAGCCAAAGTTAGCACCCGACGCTGTTAGCATGACGTTATTAGGACCCGGAGTCCCCGTCATAACCACGGCAAACAATGCCACTGATAGCAAAAATGACCAATCCATCCCTCTTCTCCCTCTACAACGTGAATTGTATCGATACAATTCACATAAATACGTTGATTTATTGTTAATTCGAGCTCAAAATAACCCTAACAAAGCCATAAATAAGACGCAAAGGATTTATTGTCACCATGACAATCGAGACAATTACCGTATTCAAGCAAGATCCAGCGCCGATCTACAAGCAGATCGCCGATCAGATCGCCACAATGATCGAAGGTGGCGATCTCAAGGCAAACAGTAAACTGCCCACTCACCGCTGGCTTGCAGACAAGCTCGGTGTCACGGTAGGTACGATTACCCGAGCCTATGCTGAGGTAGAACGAAGGGGCTTAGTGGAAGCAAAAGTGGGTGCTGGCACCTATGTCTCGGATACCAATAAACCAAGCTGGGTGTTCGAGCAAAGCACGGTGGCACAAGGCGAAATGAACTTTGGCTACAATATTCCACCTCAGCTCGATAGAAGCGATATGCTGAAACACGCCATGCAGCGTATCTCTGGTTCTAACTCGCACCTCAACCAATTGATGCTCTATCAGCCTCCAGCAGGACTCGATGCACACCGCAGCATTGTTGCTAATTGGCTCAATGACAAAGGCATCAAGCTACCCGCACATAGGATGCTGTTTAGTTCCGGCGCGCAGCATGCAATTCAGATGGTGCTCGATACCTTCACTCGCGCAGGCGATACCATCTTGGTAGAAAAGTACACCTACCCGGGTGTAATTAGTTTGGCGCGCCAGAATCAGTTGACACTCAAAGGCGTGGACATGGATGAGTTTGGTATTACGCCAGAGTCATTAGAGGTATGTTGTCAGCGCTACTCGCCGCGATTTATCTACTTAACGCCAACGTTGCAAAACCCAACCACTGCCATTATGCCTGAAGAGCGCCGCCGCGATATCTTGCGCATCTGTGAGTCCTACGATGTTTACGTAATTGAAGATGAGATAAACGGTCTGCTGCTAGAAAAAGCCCCAGCTCCCATGGTGAACTTCGCGCCTGAACGCGTTATCCATATTGGTGCTTTCTCTAAATGCCTCGCACCAGGTCTACGGGTGGGCTATATGAGCGCTCCGGAAAAGCTTCATCAACATCTGGTGATGACACTGCAAAACCACAGCTGGATGATAAGCCCACTGCTCACCGCCCTCACTTGTGAAATGCTGACCTCAGGTGATGCCGAGCGAAACCTCACCATCATACATAACGAAATGAAAAAGCGTATTGCCATCGCAGTAGACGCTCTCGGCGAATTTGACCTTCGTTATCAGCAAGGCGGTTTTCACATTTGGCTAACCCTACCGGAGCCCTGGCGACTGAGTGAGTTCGTTAGTAGAGCGGCAGAGCAAGGAGTTATCGTCAAATCGGGCGAGCTATTTGCTCCTCCTGGTGGCTCGGTAGCACCTGCGGTGCGCCTGTCACTGAGCTCGCCACAAACGATCGAGCAGCTACAATTAGGCGTAGATACTCTAAAAGCACTATTGCAATCCAATCCCGTCAGTGAATTTACGTTATGAGCAGCACACACTTTATCGCCGCCAAAGGGCTCGCTAATCCACACATCCAGACGCTGATCCCACGCTTTGTGCGCCGCAAAGCGCTATTCGAGCCAATATGGGAAACCCTGGACACCCCAGATGGGGACTTTGTCGAGCTCGCGTGGAGTGAAGACCCATATGGTCAAAGTGCCCGAGGCAAACCTGTGTTCATTCTGTTCCATGGTTTAGAGGGCTGCTTTCACAGCCCTTATGCTAACGGGCTGATGCACGCCTTTGCCAAGCAAGGCTGGCTGTCGGTCATGATGCATTTTCGCGGCTGTGGACCAAACCCAAATCGACTGGCCAGAGCTTACCATTCTGGTGAAATTGGTGACGCTAGACAGTTCATTGAGCTTTTGGATCATCGTTACCCAAATAGTAAAAAGGTTGCCGTAGGCATTTCCCTTGGCGGCAATATGCTGACCAATTATCTCGCTCACTACGGCGATGATACTAAGCTCGATGGCGCAACTGTTATCTCTGCGCCGCTCGACCTGGCAGCGTGTGCTAGACGTATTGAGCAAGGCTTCTCTAAGGTCTATCGCTCTTACCTGCTCAGTTCAATGAAAAAGAACGCGCTCAACAAGCTTCACCTGCTAAGCGAGGTACTTGGACTGACCGAAGAGCGCATTAAGAACATGAAAAAGCTGTACGAGTTCGATGATTTAATCACTGCTCCGCTACATGGATTTAAAAATGCTGATGACTACTATCAGCGCTGCTCAGGGCTGCCTCGCCTACGAGAGATCACGGTACCGACCCGATTTATTCATGCTAAGGATGACCCCTTTATGACACACGAGGTCATTCCAACCTTTAGCCTGCCAAGCCATATCAATTACCAACTGCTTGACCGAGGTGGTCACGTGGGGTTCATGACGGGGAGTTTGCGACGCCCGCGCTTTTGGTTAGAAGAGAGCCTACCAAGCTACTACCGGCACTTTATTGACTAGCCAAAAACAGCGATAGCTCCCTTTGTGAATCAGCAGTGGTATAATCCTGCGGTCATAGAATTGAGAGGTATTTATGATCATCCCATGGCAACAAATTGACGCAGATACGCTGGATAACCTTATTAAAGAGTTCGTACTGCGCGAAGGCACCGACTATGGTGAGTCGGAGGTGTCGCTAGACGACAAGGTTCGCCATGTTCGCAGCCAACTCGAAAGCGGTGAAGCCGTTATCGTTTTCTCTGAACTGCACGAAACCGTCGACATTAAATCGCGTCGCTCGCTGTAATTTTTCGGTAGCCGCACAAGCAGCTGCTATATTGAAAGGCTATTGAACTGAAATTAGCCTACAAGGTCTAACTCCTTATGTGAGTTAGCAAATTTATAACGACAATTACAAATACACAGGAAGTGTTATGTCAGCAAAACACCCGATCATTGCTGTAACGGGCTCCTCTGGAGCTGGAACCACCACAACGTCAGAAGCATTTCGCAAGATGTTCAACATGATGAGCGTCAAGCCTGCATTTATTGAAGGTGATAGCTTTCACCGTTTTACTCGCCCAGAGATGGATATCGAGATCCGCAAGGCCAAAGAGCAAGGTAAACACATCAGCTACTTTGGCCCTCAAGCGAATGATTTCCCTGCCCTTGAAGAGTTTTTTCGCAACTATGGGCAAAATGGTACTGGCCAGTTCCGCCGCTACCTGCACACCTTCGATGAGGCTGTGCCTTATAACCAAATGCCAGGCACCTTCACTCCATGGCAAGACCTGCCAGAGAATAGCGATGTGCTGTTTTACGAAGGCCTGCACGGCGGAGTCGTCGACGGTGATGTCAATGCTGCTCAGCACGTTGACCTGCTTATCGGCATGGTGCCGATTGTTAACCTCGAGTGGATCCAAAAGTTCGTACGAGACACTCGCGATCGCGGTCACTCTAGAGAAGCGGTCACTGACTCAATTGTTCGCTCGATGGACGACTACTTAAGCTATATTACACCGCAATTTTCGCGCACTCACATTAACTTCCAGCGCGTCCCAACCGTGGACACCTCAAACCCGCTTAATGCTAAGGGCATTCCGAGTTTGGATGAGAGTTTTGTCGTGATTCGCCTGCGTGGGATCAAGAATGTCGACTTCCCGTACCTACTAGCCATGATTGATGGTTCATTCATGTCGCGTCACAACACTATTGTCGTGCCGGGCGGTAAGATGAGTTTTGCGATGGAGTTAATCGTCAGACCGATACTTCAGCAACTTATAGAAACCGGGAAAATAGGTTAGGAATTGTGAGCTAAATCAGCCTGTTTTTTTGTATCGTGATCATGTGCACAGTTTTGTATAGATAATTACGCTTTTGACACGATTAAAATCAAGAAAAGCAGCGTAAAAAAGGATACTATTTCTAGGAAACAGAAGATCGCTTGCGCCATCTTCAAAGTGCTTTTATGCTAGTAGGTCTTAACCAATGGGCTTGCTAACAAATATGGAAAGCAGCAAGCATACCCTGCAGAGGAAGTAAGATATATGGTTCTAGGTAAACCTCAAACCGACCCAACGCTAGAGTGGTTCCTTTCACACTGCCACATTCACAAGTACCCATCAAAGAGCACGCTTATTCACGCGGGCGAGAAAGCAGAAACGCTTTACTACATCGTCAAAGGCTCTGTAGCGGTACTGATTAAAGATGAAGAAGGCAAAGAGATGATCTTGTCTTACCTAAACCAGGGTGACTTCATCGGTGAACTTGGCTTGTTCGAAGAAGACCAAGAGCGTACGGCATGGGTACGAGCAAAATCACCTTGTGAAGTTGCGGAGATCTCATTCAAGAAGTTCCGTCAGCTTATCCAAGTTAACCCAGACATTCTAATGCGCTTATCTGCTCAGATGGCAAGTCGTCTACAAGTGACTAGCCAAAAAGTAGGTGACCTAGCGTTCCTAGACGTAACGGGTCGTATTGCACAGACGCTACTAAACCTAGCGAAACAACCTGATGCAATGACTCACCCAGACGGCATGCAAATCAAGATCACTCGTCAAGAGATTGGCCAAATCGTTGGTTGTTCTCGTGAGACAGTAGGTCGTATTCTTAAGATGCTAGAAGAGCAGAACCTAATTTCTGCCCACGGTAAGACTATCGTTGTTTACGGTACCCGTTAATAGCGCTTAGCAAGATTTAAAAAGCCACCTTCAGGTGGCTTTTTTGTTTTTGGGGCTTTTTATTTTTGGGCTTTTTTTGGGGGAACTATTGATGCGTACTCTCAAAGATTTTGTCCGCGGATGCGGCAACAAAGCCTTGGTAGTAACGGCCATCCGCCAGCTGGTATCGCTTGGCAAACTCATAGAATCCACCTGGTATCACCTGATCACCATCAGCAAATGCCACGGACACTTTATCTGCCATGGTCGAAGATTGCTCCAAAAGAACCTCTGGTGAGCCTTTTACCTCTCCGCCAGATTCATTAATCGCAAACCCAGCATCACGAAGATGCTGATTGACCTCAACCACTTCACCAAAGCGATCAAGCTGATTCACACTCACTGTAAAGTGATTCGCGCCATAACCATGAGCGGCAAGCCATGAAGCGTATTCGCTTTCTTGCGCCAGCGTTTGAAAATCTTGATAGCTCAGATCCCACAACCGGCCACCATATAAGAACTCAGCAGAGGAAAGCTTAGCGCTGTCCACCTGCGCCACTAGCTTAGCCACGACATCTTGTAGCGATTGAGAGCACTCTTCCACTCGCAATTCGCTGATAAACACCTTGGGAAGCAAAGCATTGCGGTGTTCTAGGTGTATCGCAGTCAGCTTTTTGGCTTCAAAGTCGTAATGACCACTCACCTCGTAACCAAGATCTAGAAACGGCTTAGCTAACGTATCGATACCTAATGGCGCGACATTAAAAGTTCGCAGTGCAATGTGGTCATTGATGAGCGACTCATCTTCTCTCAGCAAGTCATGAACCTTGTGAGCTGAGGGACATAAGCGAGTAATGTAGTCTTGCCACAAATGGCCAAATAACGCGTCAACAGTCATAACCCGCTCCTTATAATTCGATACCAGGGCTCAAAGTTGCTGGAAGAACGGTGTTATCGCCTTCCATTGATGCCATAGGATAAGCACAGTAATCCGCTGCGTAAAACGCACTTGGGCGAAGGTTGCCAGAAGCTCCTGGACCACCAAACGGCGCATCGCCGCTCGCGCCTGTGAGCTGACGGTTACGGTTTACAATGCCTGCTCGGATGTGGTCTGTGAAATATTGCCACTCCTCATCACGCTCAGAGATAAGACCTGCCGACAGACCAAATCGAGTGTCGTTTGCCAGCTCAACCGCTTGCTCCAGGGTCTCGTAGCGCACCAGTTGCAGTAGCGGCCCAAAGTACTCTTCATCAGGCAGCTCAGCGATATCTGTCGCATCTAGTAGTGCTGGCGTCACAAACGCCGCATTCAAGCGTTTTGCTTCGACTAAGCTCTTACCACCTAGCTTCACTAGCTCAGCTTGCGCTGCAATAATATGATCAGCGGCCTGCTCTGAAATCTGCGGTCCCATAAATGGCGCAGGCTCTGCAAACGGCTCATCAATGCGGATCTTATTAATGGCTGACACTAGGCTTTCTACTAGTTGATCACCTTTTTCACCAAATGGTACATAAAGGCGTCGTGCGCAGGTACAACGCTGTCCGGCACTGATGTAGGCCGATTGCAAAATGGTGTATACCGCTGCATCCACATCACCAAACGCTTCACTGACAACAAGTGGGTTGTTACCGCCCATCTCAAGCGCCAGCATCTTGCCAGGTTGACCTGCAAATTGACGATGAAGGATATGGCCTGTGTTGGCACTACCGGTAAACAACACGCCATCAATGCCTTTCGAATCAGCAAGAGCGATACCAGTCTCTTTACCACCTTGAACGAGGTTAATGACACCGGCAGGCAGTCCCACCTCTTCCCAAATCTTCATCGCGATTTCACCAACTAGCGGGGTTTGCTCTGAAGGCTTAAAGACTACCGTGTTCCCTGCCAATAAGGACGGTACAATATGACCATTCGGTAAGTGACCAGGGAAGTTATAAGGGCCAAAGACTGCCATAACACCAAGAGGCCTGTGACGGAGGACAATTTGGTTGCCAGCAGCTTCGCGTTGGCTCTCACCTGTGCGTTGGTGGTAGGCACGAATCGAAATGGCAATCTTACCGGCCATCGCGCCCGCTTCAGTGCGGGTCTCCCATAACGGCTTGCCGGTTTCTTTGGCAATCGCAATGGCAATCTCTTCACTACGTTCTTTAACCTTGTCGGCAAACGCCAGCACAATGGCTTCACGTTCCGCGAACGGTCTTTTTTTCCACTCAACAAACGCTTTACGAGCAGAAGATACCGCCAGCTCGACTTGCTCAGGCGTCGCTGATTGGCCTTCCCAGATAATATTATTGTCGTAGGGTGACAGTGACTGAAATGCGTCACCGAGACCCGCTACCCAGTTGCCCGAGATCCATTGAGTTTGTTGAGACATAGTGAAGTTCCTTTGGTCTTTTAAATGTGGCCGCTGTAAGCGGCCATCTTATTGCTTGTAGAGGCGAGCAACGTCGCTTATTGAGCCAGCATGCGAACCATGTCGCCATCAGCAACATTCAGTGCATCCGCCGCCTCAGGAGACAGCAATACGGCTCCAGACTCAGCGTCAAACGCCGCTTTCGCCGCCGTCGCACGGAAGTGCTCAAAAGAAGTGTTAGCAATCAGGTAATCTTGTGAACTGGTGTGCTCAGAGACAGACACTTTAGCGCGGAATGAATCACGCACCGCTTGAATATTACGAAGATCGCATTCAACCGTTGGACCTGCATCGAAAATGTCGACATAGTTACGACAAGTAAACCCTTCTTTCTCGAGAAGCTTTAATGCTGGACGTGTGTTTTCATGCACTTGACCGATCACCGCTTGCGCCTCTTTACTCAGCAAATTGATGTAAATAGGTAGCTTTGGCATTAGGTCGGCAATAAAGCCTTTCTTACCAATACCTGTTAGATAATCTGCCATCGTGAAATCGATCGAGAAGAAGTGTTCTTGTAACCACTGCCAAAACGGTGAGTTACCCTCTGCATCCGACACGCCGCGCATTTCTGCAAAGATGGTTTTTGAAAAGCGCTCAGGGTGCTCTGCCATCATCAAGAAGCGACACTTCGACATTAGGCGACCATTGAGGCCACCACGAAACTCTGGACGCAAAAACAAGGTACAGATTTCACTACAGCCAGTGTAGTTGTTGCCAAAGGTCAAAAGCTTCACCACATTGTTGACGTTCAGCTTCGGCGATGAGTGCACCACGGTACTAATGTGATAAGAGTAGAAAGGAACATCCCAACCAATCGCACCTTCAATACCCGTTGTCCCTGCCACTTCGCCTGTTTCGGTGTCAAAGCCAACCATCAGATAACCTTCGTCGGTAGGCGCTGTGACATCATGCTTAGCAAAGCTGTATTCAGAGTGAGTAATTCGGTTTGTCAGTAGCTCTTCATTAACGGGAAGAGAAGTAAAACCGTGGCCTGATTCTACCGCGCAAGTGTGCAGCGCATCGTAGTCAGACATAGAGATAGGACGAACAACAAGCATCAATAATCCCTCCTGACGCAAACCCTCTCGGAACATCCAAATCCGAGAGAGTATCTAAAAGCCGACTTATCGGCTGTCTGCTTAAACTAGCGTGCTAATGGCTTTGTCTAGTTTAGCTAATCCTTCTTCAACTTCTTGCTGAGTGATGACCAGTGAAGGCGTAAAGCGTACAACGTTGGCACCAGCAACGAGCACCATTAAGCCTTGTTGCCCTGCGGCAACCAATACATCACGAGCTCGGCCTTGCCACTCTTCATTGAGCGCAGCACCAAGTAGCAAGCCTTTGCCGCGAATTTCACTGAATAGGCCGTATTTCGCGTTGATCTTCTCAAGACCTTCACGGAACCAAGCTTCACGTTCCGCAACGCCTTCAAGTACGTCTTGACGAGACACCACATCAACAACCGCTTCTGCTACCGCACACGCGAGTGGGTTACCACCATAAGTCGAGCCGTGGGTTCCCACCTTCATATGAGCGGCCAGTTTTTCTGTGGTTAGCATGGCGCCGATAGGGAAACCGCCGCCCAGAGATTTAGCCGTGCTCAGAATATCAGGCGTAATACCAAGACCTTGGTAAGCGTAGAAGTTACCGGTACGTCCGTTACCTGTTTGCACTTCATCAAAGATAAGCAGCGCATTGTACTTATCACAAAGCTCACGAACGGCTTGAACAAACTCAGGTTGCGGAGAAACAATACCGCCCTCACCTTGTAGCGGCTCCATCATGACCGCACAGGTTTTCTCAGACATTTGCGCTTCAAGCGCGGCGATATCGTTGTAAGGAATGTGTGTTACGTCACCTGGCTTAGGACCAAAGCCATCGGAGTAGGCTGCTTGACCACCCACCGTTACCGTAAAGAAGGTACGACCGTGGAAGCCTTGATTAAAGGCAATAATTTCTGATTTCTCAGTACCATGCACGTCCGCAGCCCAGCGACGCGCAAGCTTCAATGCCGCTTCGTTCGCTTCAGCACCAGAGTTGGCAAAGAACACTCGCTCAGCAAAACTTACTTCGGTGAGTTTTTTCGCCAGACGCAGTGCAGGCTCATTGGTCATTACATTACTTAGGTGCCAAATTTTGTTGGCTTGCTCAGTAACCGCATTCACCATCGCAGGGTGGCAATGGCCTAGACAGCTCACCGCAATACCACCAGCAAAATCGATATACTCGTTACCTTGCTGATCCCAAACTCGCGCACCCTCGCCCTTAACTGGAATCATCTCCATTGGGTTATAACAAGGTACCATTACCTCATCGAACCACTCACGAGTTACCGCTTTTTCCGTTGTCATAACACATTCCTTCTTATTACTGCGTGTGGGCGAAAAGAGGTTGGCCTTCAATAAGGCGGCTATAGGGGAACCTTCTCTTTCCGTTGGCGACAGAACATTTTCTATCGACTTTCCACAGATGCAGCATTGTATTTACATTTATTTAACCATAGCAATAGTGAAAAAATCTTTTTAGGCGCACTTTGCGCAGGATTCAATATCACCTTATGAGTATTTATGCATCATAAATGAATTTGAATGAAGTGTTTTTTGACGAAGAGGCAAAGAAACTGCTCAGGTAAGGTGTTCACTCACTTCACATCAGTAAAAGCGAATAAATTTGCAAAGCCATAAGTTAAACTTATGAGGGATAAGAAAACAAAAAAGAGTGATCTAGATCGACTATTTCTGCAACAGGAAGTTACGCAAAAGCTCGTGCCCTTGCTCAGTCTTGATGGATTCTGGGTGGAATTGTACTGCGTGGATGTTGAGACTCTTGTGACGATACCCCATAATTTCATCAAATTCACCATTCTCAAGCTCGGTCCATGCAGTCACTTCAAAGCAGTCAGGTAGACTGTCGCGAGCGACAATAAGCGAGTGATAGCGAGTCACGGTAAGAGGATTGTTGAGCCCAGTGAACACACTCTGGTTGGTATGACGAATCGGTGACGTCTTACCATGCATCACCTGCCTTGCGCGCACGACTTCGCCGCCAAACACCTGAGCAATCGCCTGATGACCTAAGCAGACACCAAGTAATGGCAATTTGCCAGCAAAGTGTTTGATCACCTCGAGCGAGATCCCGGCTTCATTAGGTGTACAAGGGCCTGGGGAAATGACCAAGTGAGAAGGGTTTAACGCATCAATACCGGCAATATCAATCTCATCGTTGCGTACCACTTTCACCTCAGCGCCCAGTTCAGAAAAATACTGAAACAGGTTGAAGGTGAAGGAATCGTAGTTGTCGATGATGAGTAGCATAGCGCTCGCGGTCATGTTGATTGGCAAAAACAAGGCGGTATTTTGCAGCAACAAAGCAAAATTGCAAGAAAAAGCCCCTAAAACGCAAAGTTCAAGGGGCTCACTTTAATTATTGGTCGTGACACCTATGGGCGAGCCACAAAACCAACCGCTTTGTACGCTTTCGCTAGCATCTCTGCTGCGCGAACGGAGGCTTTTTCAGCGCCTTGGCGCATCACTTCATCCATGTAAGCACGATCTTCACGAATACGACGGTACTCAGATTGGATTGGCTCAAGCATAGCGACGAGTGCTTCACCGACATCTTTCTTAAATGGACCGTACATTTCAACGCCTGCGTACTGCGCTTCAATCTCTTCAAACGTTTTACCGGTTGCAGCAGAGTACAGACCCATTAGGTTAGAGATACCTGCTTTGTTGTCCCAATCATGGGCAATGCGTGGTGGTGTCTCTGTGTCTGTTTGCGCCTTGTTGATCTTCTTAAGAATCGACTTTGGCTCTTCTAACAGAGTGATCACGTTTTTACGGTTATCGTCCGACTTAGACATCTTCTTAGTCGCATCTTGCAAGCTCATTACACGTGCATTCACAGTCGGAATGTACGGCTCTGGCACTTCAAAGATTGGCGATTCAGGGCTGTAGATGTTGTTAAAGCGAGTCGCGATATCACGCGCAAGCTCTAAGTGCTGCTTCTGGTCACTACCTACTGGCACTTGATGCGCACCGTATAGCAAAATATCCGCAGCCATCAGCACTGGGTAGTCGTATAGACCGACGTTAACGTCGTTCGCATAGCGCTGAGACTTGTCTTTAAACTGAGTCATACGATTCAGTTCACCCATTTGGGTGTAGCAGTTAAGAAGCCAACCAAGTTGAGCATGCTCTGGTACGTGTGACTGAACAAATAGCGTGCTCTTCTTTGGATCAACACCAACCGCAAGGCAGATTGCTAGTGCGTCTAGAGTTGCTTCATGCAGCGCTTTCGGATCTTGGCGAACCGTGATGGCATGAAGGTCAACAACGCAGTACTGGCAGTCATAGTCGTCTTGCATTTGTTGCCATTGACGTAGAGCACCCAAGTAGTTACCAATACTTAGTTCACCTGACGGCTGAACACCACTTAATACAATGGGTTTGCTCATGATTATGATTCCTTTGACTTCTTGACGAGATAATTTAGGAGAATGAAAAACCGCGTTATTTTAACGCGGTTTTAGCAGTGTACTCATTGGCAAGTATTTTGCCAGTGTTTTATAGCTAAGTGTTTATGGTGCAGAGACCCAAAGACACTGGCTTCACGGCATGTTAAGGAAGTTAATAATCGATACCGACCGCTTTTAGCACATCCGACACAATGTCGGCAACAAAATCAGGCTTGGCATTAGCAATCGGCTCACCGTGGTTGTAGCCATAGGTCAAACCAAATGCGTGACAGCCCGCGTTGCGCGCGGCAAGAATATCGTTCTTCGAATCGCCAACCATCAGTACTTGGTCGGCAGAGACTTGTTCTTGATCCATCAACCAGTGCAGAGCAATAGGATCTGGCTTACGCTTTTCAAACGCATCACCACCTAATACGTGCTTGAAGTACTTATCTAGCTTGTGCTGCTCTAATAGTTCTGGAACAAACTTCGATGGCTTATTAGTTAGCAGCGCCACGGTAATGCCGCTTGCGACTAGGGTATCTAGTGTTTGATGCACTGCTGGATAAAGGTGGCTAAGTTTGTGACCGCTCGCTTTATAGAAGTCATCGAACAGAACGCGCGCTTTCGCGAGTAGATCTGGAGACAAGCTAGGGTCAACCTCGATGCTCTGGCTCAGCGAACGACCAATCAAGATATCAGCACCATTGCCAACATAATCACGAACTTGCTTTTCGGTTACTGCTGGGTAACCAAGTTCTTGAACCGCTTGGTCAGCGGCAAGTGCTAAATCTGGCACGCTATCAAGTAGCGTACCATCGAGATCGAATACAACCAGTTTAATTACGCTCATCATGCCTGCCCGTTACTTGCTTTCTACTTTCGCAAGTTCAGCACGCATCTCATCAATCACCTCTTTGTAATCAGGGCGATTGAAAATAGCGCTGCCCGCAACAAACATGTCCGCACCCGCTTCAGCGATTTCTCGGATGTTGTCGACCTTCACGCCGCCATCAATCTCTAGTCGAATATTACGACCAGACGCATCGATACGCTTACGAACTTCGCGCAGCTTATCCAGCGTTGAAGGGATGAATGATTGACCGCCAAAACCAGGGTTCACCGACATCAGAAGAATCAGGTCGACCTTGTCCATGATGTAATCAAGGCAAGAAAGCGGCGTTGCAGGGTTGAGTACCACACCCGCCTGACAGCCGTGCTCTTTGATGAGCTGAAGCGTGCGATCAACATGCTCAGATGCTTCAACATGGAAAGTGATCATGCTTGCACCCGCTTTCGCGAAGTCAGGTACGATGTTGTCGACAGGTTTCACCATTAGGTGAACATCAATTGGGGCAGTGATGCCGTAGTCGCGTAGCGCTTTACAGATTGGCGCACCGAACGTTAGGTTAGGCACATAGTGATTATCCATCACATCGAAGTGAACGACGTCAGCACCCGCAGCGAGTACTTTTTCGACATCCTCACCCAAACGAGCAAAGTCTGCAGAGAGAATGGATGGAGCAATAAGAAAGTCTTTCATACCTAACCTCAGTGAAATGGATTGCAAGCGAGTCTTTACATAACAGTAACAGTGCGCGCAATTCTACCGAAGCAAGGGGGTAAATCCTAGCCCTTGGCTAGGAGTTATTGATCTCGCGGTTCAAATAATGCCAACAATTCATCGACTTTATTGCGACCGGCACCATTGCGGCTGATGGTTCGCTTCACTTTAACCACATTAAGCTGGGCTCCATGATACAAGCGGCGCGTCAGCGTGGTGTCGTGGTTAGAGATAAGTACCGGAATACCACGGTCAAAAGCCGCATGCTCAGCAACATCGGCAAGTGCAGCCTGATCGTCCAAGGTAAAGCCATTACCTGCATAAGAGGTAAAATTGGCCGTGTTGGAAAGCGGAGCGTACGGAGGATCACAGTAAATCACGCTGCCTTTGCGAGCGCGCTTAAATGTCTCAGGGTAACCCTCGCAGACAAACGTTGCTTTCTTCGCTTTCTCTGCAAAAAACTCCATTTCGTTCTCAGGGAAGTATGGCTTTTTGTAGGAGCCAAACGGCACGTTAAAGCCACCCTTTTTGTTATAACGACATAAGCCGTTAAACCCAAAACGGTTCATGTACAAAAACGCCACCGAGCGAAACATAATGTCGTCGGTTTGGTTAAACTGAGCGCGAATATCGAGATAGACTTCTTTACGATTATGCTCTGGAGTAAACAGACGTTTCGCCTCTGCAATGTATTGCTCTGGCTGCGTCTTGAGTAGGTTGTAAAGATTGATAAGATCAGGGTTAATATCGGCGAGCAGGTATTGCTCATAATCCGTATTAAGAAAAACAGAGCCTGCACCAACGAAGGGTTCTACCAGTTTTCTAGCGTCTGGCAGATGCTTTTGAATGTCTTCAACCAAGCCATATTTTCCACCAGCCCACTTAAGAAAGGCACGTTGCTTCTTCATTACTTGCTCTATTTACTGCCACCCCAAAAATTAAGGCTGGGGAATATATCATAATTCAAATTGTTATGTTGACCTTTCTGGTAGAAAGGTCAACAGCGCTTAGTGTAAATGTTGACTGAGTCGCCGTTAACTCGCTCACAAGCGACTAGGTCGAAAGCTTATTCAGTCCAGCGAGCAATTTCACGCTTCACTTGGCTCAGCGCTTTTGGCCATGGACCAAGCGACTGTAGCTCTGTAGGAAGCTTCTCCGCCGCATCACGTGCTTGCTGAATCGTCGCGTAATTGTCGTAAGTGACGATAAACCACTTTTCCTCGCCACGCAGAGTCGGATAAATGCGCACCGGCTTATCAAAACTATGCTGATTCAAAAATAGCTGCACATCTTCCAACTCTGTCATCGCCGCAATCTGTAGCGTGTAGCTATTCGAGGCTAATGCATTTAGCTGGTCTCGCGCAAACGAGAACGTAATGGGCGTTTGCAGCGCTTCTGTTACACCATCATCAATCACCACCTCTGATGGAGACTCAATGGCCACGGGCTGAATATTGCTCGTGGTTTTTGCACTATCTACCGCTTGCTGGATTTCTTTAGCTTGCTGCGCGGCAATGTCGGTTTTATCTTCTAGCAAAGCATCAACCACATCAGAGGTGATCACGACACGTTCACCTGTTTCCGCGACGCCCACACTGGCTGTTTCTGACGTTACCGCCGGTGGTAATGCCTCGGAATCATCCGTCGCGCTCAGATCCGATGGCATTTCTTGATTGGCTTTTTGCGCTTGCTCTTCACTTGCAGCATCTACTGGCTGCTCTAAGGTCGGGATCACGGTCTGTTCACTCGCCGTTTCGACTGGCGCAATACTCGGCTTCGGCGCTTGCAGGAGCCAGCGATAGCCTAAGAACAACAGCAACAGAATAACGGCAACGGTGACGGCAATCTTCGCAGGCGAGCCCACTAATGAACGAATAATCACTTTCTTTTCCACTTTGTGCTCTCCTAGCGCCAAAATTTCTCCCGGAAGTGGTCTGATATTAGTAAACGCGCTTTTGATTCTTTTTTCAACGCTTTCATCGAGATAGCGTAGAACCAAACTCTCAAAAAAACGTTCAGCCTCTTCCTCTGGTAATTCATCGATATCCAGCTCAACCGGCTTAATATCCAGTCCATGACTCAATCTAGCAAGCTTAGTCGATACTGAATCACTCGCGGTAAACAGCACCACACTAATGTTTTGCTTAGGTGTGGAAAGCGCAACGCTATACAGTAGCCATAGTTCAGCCAATAGTGCTTGAGAGGCATGGTGAGCATTATCGACCACAATGACGATGTTACACGCTTCACCATCTAAAATGCGCTCGATACTGTCATTGAGTGAATCGGTGGAGCTGTACATTTGATGCGGGAATAGCTGTCTCAGGATATTACCGCGATTAACCTCATCCTCCTGGTTAGGCAGACAGGTCACCAACGACTGGTTTTTATCATAAGACCACGCTTCGAGATAACGATGAGCAAGCCAGGTTTTCCCGGCTCCAGCTTCACCTTTGACGACCACAAAGTTTGCAGCAAATTGCGTCAGCAACTGCACTCTTTCAAGCAGCTGGGTTTGTGAATCGAGCTCTAGCACTCGCAGTTCATAGGACAAACTCATCCCGGTTTTCTACCACCCATTCAAACTAAAAAAGGCTCCAACTGGAGCCTCTATTCTATTCGCGGATGTCGCCGAACCTCAACACTCTATCGTTAAGTATTGGCTACTTGCGACATAAATCAATCGCTTGCTCAATCAGATCACTCGCTACATCAGAGACGACTTGCGCCGTGCCGATAGAGGTCGGCAGCACCAAACGCAACTTGCCCGATAGCACTTTTTTGTCGCGCATCATGTGCTTGATGAAATCATCAAAGCTCATAGATTCAGGCGTATGTACGGGCAGTTTTGCTCGTTCTAGCAAAGCAATAATACGAGTGACTTGCTCTGGCGTAATATCACCAAGCAGCTGAGCGGTATGAGCAGCCATCGCAGTACCCGAAGAAACAGCCTCTCCATGTAACCACTTACCATACCCCAGTTCTGCCTCTATCGCATGACCAAATGTATGACCTAGATTCAATAACGCACGAATACCTGACTCTTTCTCGTCTTGAGCAACGACTTCGGCTTTGATCTGACAGCATCGCGCAATCGCATAAGTTAACGCTTGCTGATCAAGTGCATAGAGTTTGTCGAGGTTTTCCTCCAGCCAATCAAAGAACGCCTCATCGTAGATGATGCCGTACTTGATCACCTCGGCCATACCCGCTGCAAACTCACGTTCAGGTAACGTACGCAAACAGTTGGTATCGATGATGACCGCTTGAGGCTGATAAAAAGCACCGATCATGTTTTTACCCAACTCATGGTTCACCGCTGTTTTACCACCGACCGATGAGTCCACTTGAGATAACAAAGTGGTTGGGATCTGCACAAAATCAACACCTCGTTGATAGCAAGCCGCCGAAAAACCGACAAGATCGCCAATCACGCCACCGCCGAGAGCGACTACAACGACATCGCGACCGTAGTTGCCCGAAAGCAGATGAGTTTGAACCGTGTTAAAGGTATCAAGAGTTTTGTATTGCTCACCGTCTGGCAGTTCAAGCAATGAGGTTTTGCAACCTTTGCTTTCCAACTGTTCAAGAATCACTTGAGCATAAAGAGGGGATACCGTGGTGTTGGTGATCACCACGACTGATTTTCCGTCGGGAATTTGGGCAAATTGAGCCGAGTCATCAAATAACCCGGCACCAATTGAAATTGGGTAGCTGCGCTCACCAAGCTCGACCGTAATCCGTTCCATGGTTTGCTCTCCTAATGAAAAAGGTTTCGATTAACCTTCTTCTAGCATTTTTACGATTTGGTTGGCTACCACTTTTGCGCTTTGATCATCAGTACGAACCACATAGTCCGCCACTTCTTTGTAAAGATCATTGCGCTCGTCCGCTAGGTTCTCTAGCACTTCGCGTGGGTTATCCGTTTGAAGTAATGGACGCTTCTTGTCGCGGTTAGTGCGAGCAAGTTGTTTTTCGATTGTGGTTTCTAGGTAAACAACGATACCACGAGCCGACAAGCGGTTACGGTTGTCTTTGCTCTTCACAGAACCACCACCGGTCGCAAGTACGATGCCTTGCTGCTCGGTTAGATCGTTAATGACAGTTTCTTCGCGCTTGCGGAAACCTTCTTCACCTTCAACGTCAAACACCCATGCGATGTCTGCGCCAGTGCGCTCTTCAATTACGGTATCAGAATCAACAAACTCCATATGAAGTTGTTGAGCTAGGTGTCTACCGATTGTACTTTTGCCGGCACCCATAGGGCCAACAAGAAAAATATTACGTTTCTCAGCCATGTTCAGCATTAATTTACAACGTTAATTCAATGACATCGCCACAAGAAAAGACCGAAAAGGAACCTCGGAAAAAAGGGCTTGTGGCACCGATTCCTCACAGATAAGTCGTGATAAGACCCGAAATTATCAAGGCAAGGTGGCTTTAATGCAACTTTATTTTTAATCCTTTTCAATTAATGACCAATTTACAAAGGGTTACCAAGTTCTGTAAGTGCTGGTGTTGGGGTGATAATCTTCGGCGTCACGAAGATTAGTAGCTCACTCTTGCCGATATTTTCATAGGTTCGTCGAAATAATGCGCCTAAGCCTGGAATATCACCTAAAAGTGGCACTTTATCGATTTTATTGGAAAAGGTGTGTTGGTAAATTCCGCCTAGCACGACAGTCTCACCATTGTTAACTAGAACCTGCGTGCCGATGCGCTGAGTATCAATCGCGACGGTTTCTCCTTCTAGTGTTTTCAATACCTCACCAACCTGATCTTGGGTAACATCCAGGTCAAGAATCAGTCGATTGTCTGGAGTAATTTGCGGTGTGACCGTCAGTGACAGCACCGCCTTTTTGAATTCCACTGCTGTAGCGCCACTTGATGTGGATTTGAGATAAGGGATTTCAGTACCTTGCTCTATGTATGCCGACTTTTTATTGGTAGTGATCAGCCTTGGGCTAGAAATGATTTCGGCTTTTGACTCATTTTGCAGTGCTGAAAGTTCAAGGTCGAGCAAGGTGTTAGTCCCAAGACTCGCCACTTGAAAAGCAATGCTTGATGCATTATCAGATAGCGCGGGTAAATTAACGTTCAAAAAGTCATCTATCTCAAGTTCACTGCCACTGCCTGCGGCAACCAGGTTGCTTTCTATGGAACCACCAACCGTCGTGGTGCCATTAGTTGAACTCACCCCCCAGCGGATCCCTAATTCTTCAATGTTACCTTCTCTAATCGTCACCACTCGCGCTTCAATCTGAACCTGTTTTACGGGTATGTCGAGCTCAGCAATAATACTTTTAATGACCTCTATATTGTCGGGAAGATCGCGAAGCAATAGTGAATTGGTGCGCTCATCAACCGTCACAGAGCCGCGCTCAGATAGCATACTGAGGGTCTCATTACCACCTATCATGGCGGCCATTTCAGAAGCTTTGGCGTAATTAATCTTGATGATTTCGGACTCAAGCTTACCGATTTTTTCGGTCAGTTGATGACGCTCCAGCTCCAGTTTTTCCTGCCGGTCAAGTTCTGCCTTTGGCGCCACCAGCACCACATCCCCTTTGACCCGTTTATCAAGGCCTTTAACGCGCAGGATAATATCGAGTACATCAGTCCACGGCACACTATCAAGACGCAGCGTCAAATTGCCCTGCACCGTATCCGAGACAACCAAGTTGAAATCATTGTGGTCAGCGAGTAGCTGCAGCACATTGCGGACTGGCATATCTTGAAAATTGATCGAGGTAAGTTGACCTTTGTTGCGCGACTCTAATGCCTTCTCGTCAGCGCGAGCTTGGGTAAGCTCAACAAAAGTAACACGAAGCTGGTTATCAGCTACCACGTATTGATAGTCAACTGCCCGTTTGGTTTTTACGGCTAAGCGCACATGGGGCGACTCATCAAAAAACTCGATGGTGGTAACGGGCGTGGCAAAATCGGTCACATCATAAATAGACAAATGCTCGGGCGTCACTTTGGTTTGCCGAAGCATAATGGTCAACCCATTGTCATTGCTACTAACATCGACAGCGCTACCCTGCTCGGACAGAGCAACCATCAACACTCCCTGACGCTGCTCGTTGAGCTGAAATGAGACGTTGGTAATCTCATTAGCTGCAAGCTCACGACTTGTTAGCAAGCCAATACTCAATGCAAGACCACAGATAAGAAAATTGATGACTTGCACCACTATACGTTGCACGTGTTTCTCCATTACTTCAATGCCAGCTTTATTTGCCTTTGGTACCAGCATCCCAATCCATCGGACAAGGTCTCGCCTACAATCAGTGCATTTTCGGTTATTTGTTTGATTTGACCGTTGTTCTCACCAAGAAAATGCCCCTCTTCCACTTTCACTACACGTCGATTGGGCAGCATCACCAAGCCCGTCATCTTGCCGTTTTTGCTCATGATCCCTTTAATCTGTAGATCGCTAATTCGATAAAGCTCTAATCCTTGTTTGGTTCTGGTTTTTGGTTGCCAGCAGCTCTGCCCGCGTTCAGGGCTCTGTTGGGTTGCCATTTTCGGTAAACTGAAAGGAGAGTGGCTGCTCAACTCTTGGAAGACTACTACGTCAGAAGAGTGAATCAATCGCTCCGCCATTTTTTGCGGCTCATAACTCGATTCTGCATTTAAAACAAACTGTTGCAATGAATCTTGATTGGCATTACAACCAACCAAGCCGATAGTTATCAATATGACTAAAGTGCTATTTTTCACCTTCAGCCTCCGCTATAAACTGATAGGTAGTGGCATTGACACGAAAGTGCAGTGTGCTACTTTCCAAACTGACTCTCTGCCATTCAGCATTTTCAATCAGCACTATACGGGGCAGCTCAGCAATTGCCTGAGCATAGCGGCCAATATCGTCATAACTTCCAGTCAGCTCGATATCTAAAGGGAGTTTTAAGAGAAACTTCTGCGGCTGACGCTTCCCCCAATTGATGCGAGTAAACGTAAGATGATTGTTAAGGCCTTGCTCGTTGATGTCTGCGAGCAAGCTTGCTAGCTCTTGCTGAGCGGGCAATTGACGCAAAAGCTTATCATAATGGTCAGATAGTTCGCTAAGATGTGCGGTCATCACAGGTAACATTGCGGCCTTGCGAGCGACAACCTGTAGCTCTTGCTTCAATTGAATTTCTTGCTGTTTGTAATAGTCGAGGTCTTCAAGACTCGGCTTCACCAAAAGCCAACCACCGACCAGCCCCGCCATCACAAACACAATACCGACCACCACAAGCTGTGGTATTAAAGGCCAGTTGGTTAACTCATCCAGTTCAAGGTCGAGTGACATTAGTTCACTCCTGCTTTCGGCTGTTGAGCCAGATTGGTAAGTAGCGCTGCACTATCAATAGCAAACGACAGCTCAAACGCTTGATATTTGTTACCAAAGCGCTCACGGTCATGAACGATAGAGTGAAGCACGACGTTATTGACCATCGTCGATTGTTCAAATCTATCCAGCATTTGAGCGAGGAAGGCGGTACTTTCCCCAATGCCGCTGACCTTAAACTGCTCACCTTGCATACGGATCTTGTCGACATAGACTTGAGAAGGAATCAGTGTCGGCAGTAGATTCATTACCGCTGTTGTCTTGTTGCGCTGTTGCTGCAACCCATCAACGTAGTCAAGGCGGGCTTCTATAGACTGCAGTTCACTTTTGGTCGATGACAATGCACGGATTTGACGCCGATAGTCATCAATTTCACCTTGCAGATACGCAACCCGCTGTTGTTGGGTTTGGACCTCACTCGCTAGTGTCAAATTCAACAAATGAGACGTCGAATAACCAAGAAGCAGCGCCAAGACAAGCATCGCAATAAAGCGCTGTTGATGCTGCTTGCGCTTGGCTTCCCGCCAAGGCAATAGGTTGATTATCTTCATATCAATGCCTCTTAAGCCAATTTAAACCATTGATTGCTACCCCGACCGCAGAGGCATAGCATGGTGACAAAGGCTGGGACGATTTGGTCTTACTTGTCGATAATCGCTGAAAATCAATGCCAGTAACCGGACAGGACAGAGCCTTAGTGACGCTATCTATCACGTCATCTTGCTGCGCATGTCCTCCCATTAAAATCACACCTTTAATCGCCTCTTGCCCTGCGACCGAACGATACAGCTGCAATTGAGAAGCAACCCGCCCGGCAACAGACTCAAACACCACTTCAGATAGCGACTTGAACTGACTTTCTGCACGATTTTGTAGTTCGGGGATGGGCTCTAATACCCATGACTTTGCGAGTTCTGGGGATAACGCCGGCGGTGGAAGCAACGTCGCTTGTACGCAGCCAAGGTCCAGCACCGCATGATTTGCCAACGATGGTGTATGAGCGCAAACCCAGCTCTGGACGCCGCGCAATGCTCCATTATTGGTGTCCATTAACTTAGGACGAAAACCAAGCTTAGTGACTACGTGAGACCAGCTGTCGACGATCGATTGCTTGGTCACATGTACTCGATACGCCTCTACCACAACATTGTCCTCTTCGGTCTCTTTAATAAAATCCAAAGCAATGTCATCCATTGGGTAAGGCGTCTGATGATTCATCGCTTGTTCAATAGCAAGCTCCTGCTCCTGCCCTTCAAGACCCGCCTCAAGTGTGACGACCTTGCTGATCACTGCACTTTCTGGCAGCACAATAGCGGCACTATTACGAAATAACGGCGCAATCTTTCGCAGAATTTTAAGTTTCTTAACACTATCTTGATGTTTAAGGGCGTGGGGATCGGAGAAAATAGCATCACATCCTTTAAGCTCAAGGTAATCAACCAAGGAAATATTGGTTCCGTCACAAACCAAGACGACGGCTTTGGCACTGTGATGACCAATATCTATCCCGGTGATCCATTTTCTTGCCATGAAAAATAACCTCAACAAATACATAAACAACGCGAAAAGGTTGAGATCGACGCTCAAATAAGCGTTAATTAACCCTATAGGTATATTTTTGTCCTAGCCTACAAGTAATTACCTACTCGTAACCCCAATTAATTAGGAAATTCTCGGTGAAGTTCATAAAGAGACTGTTGGTTCTTGCAATTATTTGCATACTCCTTGGAGTCGGTACAATTTTTGGCTTTTACTATTACGTAAAACCAGAGCTGCCTGATGTCGCGACTCTTAAAGACGTCCAACTACAAACACCGATGCAGGTGTTCAGCCAAGATGGGAAGCTGATCGCACAATTCGGCGAAAAACGCAGAATTCCAGTATCTTACGATGAGATCCCACAAGAACTTATCGAAGCTCTCATTGCGACAGAAGATAGCCGCTATTACGACCACTTTGGTTTTGACCCAATCGGTATTACCCGTGCGGCCGTGGCCGTTATCGCGTCCGGTAGTGCTTCGCAAGGTGCAAGTACCATCACTCAGCAGCTAGCTCGTAACTTCTTCTTGTCGAACGAGAAGAAAATCATGCGTAAGGTGAAAGAGATTTTCATCGCCGTACACATCGAGCAACTTCTTAGCAAACAAGAAATCATGGAGCTCTACGTTAACAAAATCTTCTTGGGCTACCGCTCATACGGTTTTGGCGCGGCAGCACAGGCGTACTTCGGTCGTAACCTTGATGAACTTACTTTGAGTGAGATTGCGGTATTGGCCGGTCTTCCTAAAGCACCATCGACCATGAACCCTATCTACTCTGTTGAACGTGCGACCCAGCGTCGTAATGTCGTGCTTTCACGCATGCTGTCTGAAAAATACATCACGCAGGCTGAGTTTGATGAGGCACGTGCCGAGCCAATTATTTCTCAATACCATGGCGCGGAGATCGAGCTAAGTGCTCCGTATGTGGCAGAAATTGCTCGCGCTTGGATGGTAAGCCGCTATGGTGAAGAAGCCTACGAATCAGGCATGCGAATCACTACAACAATCGACTCTAAACTGCAAAAAGCGGGTCATGTAGCTGCCACAAAGAATCTGTTGAACTACGACGAGCGACACGGTTACCGCGGCGCTGAAAAAGTGCTGTGGAAAGCAGGTCAAACCGCAATGACTAGCGAAGAGATTGCCAAGCACCTACGTCGCCAACCTACCTATGGTGAGCTTCGTCCTGCGGTGGTCACTAAAGTTGCCGACAAGTCCGCTACGGTTTATGTGAAAAGCTATGGCGAACAGACCATTAGCTGGGAAAACATGAACTGGGCACGTAAGTTCCGTACCGATGATCGCCAAGGTGCAGCACCAAAAGCGCCGAGCGAAATCGTGGCTGTGGGTGAGCAGGTTTGGGTTCGCGCTGCGGATCTCGACATCACTCCAGATGTGTCTCCCGAGGAAAAAGAAGCGCAAACTGAAGACGACCAAGTATCTGAGCCAATGGCTATCACGTGGCGTCTAAGCCAAGTACCTAACGCCAATACTGCGTTTGTTGCTATCAATCCAGAAAATGGCGCAGTGCTATCCCTCGTGGGCGGTTTTAACTTCGTACACAGTAAGTTTAACCGTGCAACACAATCGGTACGACAAGTAGGTTCGAGCATTAAACCATTTATCTATGCTGCCGCACTGGATAAAGACATGACGCTGGCAAGTCTTGTGAACGATGCGCCAATCAATAAATGGGATAAGAGCGCAGGCACTGCGTGGCGCCCTAAAAACTCGCCGCCAACCTACACAGGTCCAACACGTCTTCGTATCGGTCTAGCACAGTCTAAAAACGTCATGGCGGTGCGTGTACTTCGTGAGGTGGGTCTGGATGAAACTCGTGATTACCTAACTCGATTCGGTTTCGATAAGTCTAAGTTACCTCGCTCTGAGACCATTGCTCTTGGTGCTGGCAGTTTGACACCCGTTCAAATGGCGCAAGGTTTCTCTGTGTTTGCTAACGGCGGATACTATGTAGAGCCATTCTATATCAGCAAAGTTGAAGACCCATTCGGCAAAATTGAGTTTGAAGCAAACCCGAAAGTCGTGTGTCATCAGAACTGTCCTGATATGCAGGCCCCTGAGTTTGCCAAAGCAGCAACAGAAGATGCAGCGCCAAGCATTGAAGAAGCAACCAACGCGTCTGAAATTGAGCCACTGGATATCGCGCAATTTAACGAAGAAGACCTAACGGAAACCGACGAACCGCGCTACGCTCCAAAAGTGATTTCAGAGCAAACCGCGTTCCTGACACGTGAAATGCTCTACAGCAACGTTTGGGGCGGTGGCAACTGGCGTGAAGGCACTGGTTGGAACGGTACTGGTTGGCGTGCTCAAAAACTCAAGCGTCGGGATGTAGGTGGTAAAACAGGTACCACCAACGACTCTAAAGACGCATGGTACAACGGTTATGGTCCGGGTATCGTCGCAACTGCTTGGGTAGGGTTTGATGACCACCAAAGAAAGCTTGGCCGCACAACGGCAAACGCAAACTTAGGTAAAGAGCAAATCACCGGCGCTGAGGCTGGTGCAAAAACCGCTCAACCTGCGTGGGTGGACTTCATGGGCATGGCACTTGAAGGTCACGAAGTGGTCGCCAAACAAGTACCAAACGATATCACTCGCGTGCGCATCGACCGAGATTCGGGTCTTCTTACCAATAAGACCGATGGTTCAACCATGTTTGAGTACTTCAAGATTGGAACTGAACCAACTGAGTACGTACAGGAAAGTCTAACGGACACCTTGTACTCTAGTGATGAGTCTGGCGGAGAAAGTCTGTTCTAGACTAGACTTAACAAGCAATAAAGGGGCGCTAAGCCCCTTTTTTATCATCGGAATTTCAGCACTAAGCACTAAGATAACGACTAATCGACTCCGCCAACTTCTCAAAACGCGCACGCAGCGGCGAGCCGGGGCGATAGGCTAAAACAATACTGCGAGACGGCGTAGGATTCACCGCAGTCACGTAGCATACGCCATCCTTTTCTTTCTCTTTAGGCAGAGACAGTTCAGGCAGCAAGGTAATGCCTGCTCCTGCCGCCACCATGTTACGTAACGTCTCTAAGCTGGTTGCTTTAAATCGTTCATCATCTCTCGCACCAGCAGCAAAACAGAAGCCAAGGGCTTGGTCTCGTAGACAGTGTCCATCACCAAGTGATAGCACGGTTTGCCCTTTTAACTCATCCATCTCTATCTCATCGCGTTTTGCCCAAGCATGGTCGCATGGCACCGCAATGCTCATCGGCTCATTAAAGACTTCAATCTCTTTGAATGGTGCAGTTTCTGGGACTGACGCCAGTACTAAACAATCGAGCTTCCCTTCTTCCAACTGTCTAACCAGTTGATGTGTTTGAGCCTCATGCAGGAAAAGTTCAAGGTCGGGGAATGACTCTTTCAGCTTTGGCACAATACGAGGAAGTAGATATGGACCCACGGTAGGTATGAAACCAATATGCATCGGCCCCATCATCTCACCACTTTGCCCCGCAGCCATCTCGCGAAACGTCTTAACTTCCTTAAGGATACGCTTTGCTTGCTCAACCAGCTGCAAACCAGCATCCGTAAACAATACTCGACGACTGCTGCGCTCTAACAGAGAGGTACCAATCTCATCTTCCAGTTTGCGGATCTGACCACTTAGTGTCGGCTGACTAACAAAGCAAGCTTCTGCTGCTTTACGAAAATGTTTGTGCTCAGCCAGGGCCACTAGGTATTCAAAATCACGAATGTTCATCGCATGCTCCGATAGAATTTGCCTATCGATACCATAACAATAAACGATTAGAACTATCAAACCATTTTTTTGATAATAGTCCCAACGAAGCAAAGCAATAAACGCTACTCTCTGTTAGCAACGCTAGACTCACAAGAATTTAATTATCCAGAAGGACATTAGTATGTTTGCATCTAAAGAAGGCCAAGCAGTACCTCAAGTGACATTCCCAACTCGTCAGGGTGATGCGTGGGTCAACGTGACAACAGATGAGTTGTTTAAAGACAAGACTGTGATTGTATTCAGCCTACCAGGTGCTTTCACACCAACATGTTCATCAAGCCACTTGCCGCGTTACAACGAGCTATTCTCGGTGTTCAAAGACCATGGCGTGGATGAGATCTTGTGTATGTCAGTAAACGATACTTTCGTTATGAATGCATGGAAGTCAGATCAAGAAGCAGAAAACATTACTTTTATTCCTGATGGTAACGGCGACTTCACCGACGGTATGGGTATGTTGGTTGAGAAAAACGACCTTGGCTTTGGCAAACGCTCATGGCGCTACAGCATGCTAGTGAAAAACGGCGTGGTAGAGAAGATGTTTATCGAGCCAAACGAGCCAGGCGACCCGTTCAAGGTGTCTGATGCAGATACGATGCTGAACTACATCGCGCCAAGCTACAAGACTCAAGAGTCTATCACTGTATTCTCTAAACCAGGTTGTCCATTCTGCATGAAAGCAAAGCAAAACCTGATTGACCACAACCTTCAGTATGAAGAAATCGTACTGGGTAAAGACGCAACCACAGTCACTTTGCGTGCAGTGAGCGGCCGCACGACCGTACCGCAGGTGTTTATCGGTGGTAAGCATATTGGTGGTAGTGAGGAGCTTGAGGTGTATTTAGGCTAAATATCCTTGGTCCTTGGTCCTTGGTCCTTGGTCCTTGGTCCTTGGTCCTTGGTCCTTGGTCCTTGGTCCTTGGTCTAAGCAGTATTAGGTATAGACATAATAAAAGCGAGCCTTATCGTCGGGCTCGCTTTTTTGTCTGAATTTTTTGAGGGTTATTTAGCTTCGACTTCGGCTGCGATAACAGAGATCTCCACCAGTAAAGCTTCACGGGCCATATCTCCAGTCACACAAGCACGTGCTGGTGCGTGGCCTGCTGGTACCCATGCGTCCCATACTGCGTTCATTGCTTGGAAATCTTGCATGTCTTTAAGGTAGATGGTCGCAGACAGCATGTGTTCTTTGTCGCTGCCCGCTTCTAGTAGCAGAGCTTCGACCTTATCAAGCATGGTTTGCGTCTGTTCTGTAATGTCTTTAGTGGCATCTGCACACACCTGACCACAAAGGTAAATAGTGCCATTGTGCTTAACAATACGGCTCATGCGCTCTTTAGTATGAAGGCGTTCAATCATAATATTATTGCTCTTTTTTAGGCTATCCGAACGATAGGGCTGAAACAGGAAGGCCTATTCTATCGGATACCAAGAGCAAGCAACACGCGAACATTGTGACATGCTTGGCGAACCGCAGTTTTTCTCTGCTACTGATAAACGTAAATGTTTAAATTCATCGACAGTGAGAAGTTTAGATTGAAAGGGGGAGAGAGATTTGAAAAGCACTAAAAAGAAAAAAGCCCCGTAGTCAACCTTGACTCGGGGCCTTCTTAGATTCTTCTAAGAAAAAGCAGTGGTACTTTAATAGACCGTGCCTTTTCTCGTTTGTTCCCAGAAAAATGATCTTTTTTTAAAATTTTTCCGATCTTTTCGTTACTCTCCTACTTTTCAATAAGTTACGCAACGTTCATTTTGGCAATAATTTGCTCTACCAAGTTCACTTCCAGCGCTACCTCATCACAAGCATGCTGCCTCGGACATTGATCACAGTCTTTCAGAACTTTCTCAGGCAGCAGCGTCTTCGATGTTGGGATGAAGTCGTGCTTCATAAAGAACTCTGGCGTACGAGTCAGAACAAACACTTTCTTAATCGCCATCTTACGTGCTTTCTCTACCAAGTGCTGAACAATCGCGGTGCCCTGCCCTTGACCTTGCCAGCCCGCTTCCACACCTAGAGAGCGGATCTCTGCAAGCCCTGAGTCATACACATAGAGCGACGCACAACCAGTAACCTCACCATGATGCTCTGCGACGGCGAATGAGCCAATATCACGCACCAGTTCATTGCGGCTACGAGGTAGGTTTTCACCAAGATTCGCCCAGTAAGCCACCATGCTCTCTAGCGCATCGATATCCGTCAGGCGAGCAGAGCGCACTTTCACCGCTGAGTTGTCACGCGCCGTGAGACGTTTCTCTGCTTGATCTACCGCGTAAGCGACTTGCTGCGGCGCTACACCACCAAGAGCATTACGCTTCTCTAGGCAGCTTTCAATAGTCAAGATGTCGTAAACATCGTTCTCAATCACTGGCGAGAACTCTTTGAGCTCTTCAATGGAGAGTTCTTCGAGTGCGCAGCCTTTAGCTATCGCACTCACTACCGCAACGCCTACGATATGGTGTGCTTCACGGAATGGAATACCTTTAGCAACTAGGTAGTCCGCAAGCTCGGTAGAGTTTGCATAACCTTGCTTCGCCGCTTCTAGCGTACGCTCGCCGTTTACCTTGATACCATCGAAACAGAGCGCGGCCATTTCCATGCAGTCACTCCAAGTGTCGAGTGCATCAAATAGACCTTCTTTGTCTTCTTGCATATCTTTGTTGTACGCAAGTGGCAGTGCTTTCACTGTCATCATCATGCCAGCTAGCGAACCATAAACACGACCAGTTTTACCACGGATAAGCTCTAGGGCATCTGGGTTCTTTTTCTGAGGCATCAGAGAAGATCCAGACGTCACAGTATCCGCAAGTTCAATAAAGTTAGACTCACCTGAGTTGTAGAAGATCATATCTTCAGCCAGACGCGATAGGTGTAGCATAGAAATAGAGGCGATAGACATCAGCTCCATCACATGGTCACGGTCGGATACCGAATCCAAGCTGTTACGAGTTGCTCTTCTGAAGCCAAGGTTATGAGCAAGCTGCTCACGATCCATTGGGTAAGCCGTACCCGCTAGCGCACCTGAACCCAGTGGGCAGGTATCTAAACGCTTAATAGCATCGTCTAAACGAGAGTAATCACGCTCAAACATCTCAACGTACGCTAAGCACCAGTGAGCAAACGTCACAGGCTGAGCACGTTGAAGGTGGGTATAACCAGGAAGTACCGTATCTTGGTGTACTCTTGCTACCTCAACCATTTGCGATTGCAGTCTGTCGAGACCAAGGAGAAGTTGCTGACCTTGTTGACGACACCAAAGCTTCAGGTCGGTCGCCACTTGGTCGTTACGAGAACGACCGGTGTGCAGCTTCTTACCTAAGTCGCCCACTTTGCCAATCAGCTGTTGCTCAACCCAGCTATGGATATCTTCCGCATCCGATCTTAGGATCTGCTTTGGATTTTCCATTACTTCGAGTTTAAGCTCATTCAACGCTAGCTCTAGCTTCTGCTGTTCATCTTCAGTGAGAACACCCACTGAAACCAACGCCTTTGACCAAGCAATTGAGCCAACAATGTCTTGCTCAGCAAGTCGGTAATCAAAGCGCAATGAATCATTAAAGTCTTTGAATCTCGTATCTGCTGCTTGGGTAAATCTTCCGCCCCATAATGCCATCGTGTCTCTCCTAACTGCTCAGTTTGCGTCGCTGCTTCTGTGGTTACTTATTGTAAGAATAAACCGCTATTCTCGCTGAGTGAATTGAATGCAACTCAGTGTCTTTGTTGATAGGGTTCAAGGTACGACAAACCGAATTAAAAATAAAGTAAAAATTCATTTATTTCACATAAATATTCAAATTAATGCTATTTCAGGTTCTGTCGCCAATTTTTATCGTCCAGATAAAAAGAAACCCATTTGATAACAAATGGGTTTCTAGATTTCAATCAGTATAACTAAGCGACATTATTTTTTCTTTGCTTCGTTCAATGCTCTGATACGGCTTGATAGCGAGTAAAGGCGGATGAAGCCTTCAGCGTGGCTTTGGTCGTACACCTCATCTTCACCGAACGTTGCGAACTCTTCTGAGTACAGGCTGTTTACGCTGCGTTTCTGAGTCACAATCGCCTGACCTTTATATAGCTTAACCACAACTTCGCCGTTCACGTCTTGTGCCAGCTCTTCCGACGCCGCCAGGATAGACTTACAAAGTGGTGTGAACCAACGACCGTCATAAACAAGGTGTGAGGCTTTCACGCCTAGCTCTTCACGGAACTCAAATGATGTTTTATCTAGCACTAGCTGCTCAACTGCACGCAGTGCTTCCATCATGATGGTGCCCCCTGGCGTTTCGTAGCAGCCACGAGACTTCATGCCTACCAGACGGTTTTCAACGATGTCGATACGACCAACACCGTGCTTCACGCCTTTCTCGTTTAGGTAAACCAGAGCGTTGTATGGCGTCATTTTCTCACCATCAACGGCAACCACTTCGCCTTTTGCTACTTCTAGTGTCACGTATTCTGCTTGATCAGGTGCTTGCTCAGGATCCACTGTCCATGCCCAGCAATCATCGTTTGGCGCGTTCCATGTATCTTCTAGAACGCCGCCTTCCGTTGAGATGTGCCATGCGTTTGCATCACGTGAATAGATCTTAGTTAGTGATGCGGTACACGGGATGTTGCGCTCCGCTAGGTAATCTAGACACTCTTCACGGCTAACTAGATCCCACTCACGCCAAGGCGCAATCACAGTTAGGTCTGGGGCAAGAGCTGCAAATGCACCCTCAAAACGGACTTGGTCATTACCTTTACCTGTACAGCCGTGACACAATGCATCAGCCCCCACTTTACGCGCTACTTCAACCTGAGCTTTAGCGATAATCGGACGAGCCATCGAGGTGCCTAAAAGATATTTACCTTCGTAGTACGCGCCTGTTTTTAGCGTTGGGAAGATGTAGTCAGCGACCATTTCTTCTTTCAGGTCAGCGATGTAGCACTCAGATGCGCCAGAGGCTTTCGCTTTTTCTTCAATGCCTACTAGCTCTTCTTCGCCCTGACCTACATCAGCAACGAATGCCACAACTTCACAGTCGTAGTTCTCTTTTAGCCACGGGATGATCACTGACGTATCTAGACCGCCAGAGTAGGCAACAACAACTTTTTTTACAGATGGTTTACTCATGTCTCTCTCCTTGTCCGAGCCTGATTTTGGCGGTCAGCTTCTCGGGGTTACTTCACTTTAAATTCGTTAATCGTAAATTTGGTTTACTTTCTGATAATTCAGTTTGGGACGAACTGTGTGCCGATACTCTTACCTGCAAACAATTCGACTAATTTTTCTGGGTATCGCCATGTCGCCACTTCAATTGGGCGACCTAGGTCGTTGGCCGCTTCCAGTGCGGCTTGTACCTTAACAATCATACCATCGGTAATCACTTTGCCTTCAATCAGCGCATCCGCTTCTTGCTTAGTCAGGCTTGGTAGCAAATGACCTTTGCCGTCTAGCACGCCGCTCACATCAGAGAGCAATACTAATTCTGCATCCAATGCGCCAGCCACGGCCACTGCGGCTTGATCAGCATTAACGTTCATCAGTTGACCTTGGCTATCTAAACCAATCGAGCTAATGATTGGCAATGCGCCTGCTGCCAAAATCGCTTGCAGAACCGCAGGGTTACCAGGCTTAGCATCACCTACAGCGCCAAGTTCAGGGTCTAGTTCAGTCACTTCACAAAGGCCACCGTCAGCAAGGCTCAAACCAACCGCATTAAGACCCGCTTTGATCGCATCACCTTGTAATAGCTTGTTTGCTGTGCCCGCTAGAGCGCCCGCAATCAACGGGATCTGATCATAAGGTGTCACGCGCAAACCTTGCTTTTTAACGGTTGGAAGGTCGAGCTGCTTCATTAGGTCGTCTACGAGGTAACCGCCACCATGAACAATCACGATGCTTCGCTGCGCTTGCTGACTATAATCAGAGATAGCCTTAAATAGTTGTGCAAGCGTATCTGAGCACGACAGTGCCGCGCCGCCTAACTTGATCACTAATGGTGTATTTTGCTGACTCATTCTGCTCTCCTCGACTAAACCAACGCGGTTAGCTGTGCAAACTGATTTTTGATGTTCAAACACTGCATCGCTTGACTCGATGCACCTTTTAGCAGGTTATCAATCGCCGACACTACGATGATGTGTTGGCCTTGAACCTTATAACCGATATCGCAGAACGGCGTGTTCTCAACATCTTGAATTCTTGGGATAGTTTCCCCTTTAACGCGTACACCTGGCTTGCCTTCGTAAGCCGTTGCAAATGCGGCTGCGACCTGCTCTTCAGTCACACCGTCGTTAAGCTTCATGGTGATGGTCGCCAAGATGCCACGCTTAAAATTGCCTAGGTGCGGAGTAAAAATTACATCACAACCCAAATGCGTCGCAATCTCTGGTTGGTGTCTGTGATTAAAAATGCCATAAGGCTGAAGGCTAACCTCGCAAAAGCTATTGATCATCGACGCTTTACGTCCTGCGCCAGAGACACCGCTGGTTGCATTGATAACAGGCCACATAGTGCTATCGACAAGACCAGCTTCTAGCAGCGGTTTAATTGCCAACTGTGAAGCGGTTGGGTAGCAACCTGGTACTGCCACGAGCTGCGCGCTTTCAATCTCTTTTGCGTTCCACTCGGCAAGGCCATACACCGCCTTGTCCAACCAGTTTTCGTGCTGGTGTTCAAAACCGTAGAAGGTGGTATAAAAGTCATCGGCTTTGACGCGATAAGCGCCAGATAGGTCAAACACTTGACAACCTTGTGCCAAAAACACCGGCGCCAAATCATGGCTCACCTCGTGGGCTGTTGCCAAAAATACAATGTCACACTCGCTTGCTGCTTTTTGCACATCGACCAACGGCTGCACTGGCATTTCAACTAAGCCTGCCAACTTACCGTGCAACTGAGAAATCGGTTTGCCTGCATCGACACTATTGGCGGACACGTACAAACCTGATAGCGTGAGCTCTGGGTGTTTGGTCACCATGAGAGCCAGTTCCGCTCCTGTGTATCCTGATGCGCCAATAATAGTGGTTTTTAGCATGACTCTGATTCCGTAAGTAAGTCGATTTAACGTTGTTAGTAAAACTTGCAATTAATGATTATAAATATAGAAAAAATGCCATTAATTGATTTTTTATTCATTAATTATGATTTAATATGTGTTTTACAGTCTTAAGATTAATCTGTCAACAGTAGAAGCGAAGATAATATGCAATTACCTAGTTTTTTAGAGGTCTACAAAGGCCTGATCAGCACACCTTCGATTAGCTCCACTGACCCTAGCTGGGATCATGGCAATGAAAAAGTGATCGAGAAGCTGGCGACATGGATGAAAGACCTAGGTTTTGACGTTGAGGTCATCGAGGTTGAACCGAACAAGTTCAATATGATTGCCAAGAAAGGACAAGGCGAAGGCGGTCTACTATTGGCAGGTCACAGTGATACTGTGCCATTTGATGAAGGTCGCTGGAGTTTCAACCCGCACGATCTGACCGAAGCCAACAACCGCTTCTACGGCTTAGGCACCGCAGATATGAAAGGCTTCTTCGCATTTATCTACGAAGCCGTCAAGAAAATCGACTGGAGCAAGCAAACCAAACCACTCTACGTGTTGGCGACCTGTGACGAAGAAACCACTATGCTGGGTGCAAGGCACTTTACGGAAAGCGCGCCGTTCAAGCCGGATTACTGTATTATCGGCGAACCCACCAACCTAGTCCCTATACGTGGTCACAAAGGTCATGTGGCTAATGCGATTCGAGTGACGGGCAAATCGGGTCACTCTTCAGACCCTGCCTTGGGCGTAAACGCCATCGAAATCATGCACGAAGTCATGTACGCGATGATGAAGCTGCGCGACAAGCTAGTGAAAGAGTATCACCACCCTGGTTTCGCCATCCCGAGCCCTACCCTCAACCTTGGTCATATTCATGGTGGCGATAGCGCCAACCGCATTTGTGGTTGCTGTGAGCTGCATTACGATGTCAGACCGCTGCCGGGTATCAGCTTGGATGGTTTGGATAACCTTCTGCGTGATGCACTCAAAGAAGTGGAAGCAAAATGGCCTGGTCGCTTAACCATTACCGCTCTGCACGAGCCAATCCCTGGATACGAGTGCGACCATAAACACCCGTTTGTTGGTGGAATGGAAACATTATGTGAAACCCCATCAGAAACGGTCAACTATTGTACCGAAGCACCCTTTTTGCAGCAGCTGTGCCCAACCTTAGTGCTCGGACCCGGCTCAATAGACCAAGCCCACCAGCCTGATGAGTTTTTAAGCTTTGATTTTATTGACCCGACCATCGAGATCTTAGCCAAAGCAATGAGGCAGTATTGCTTCGAATAAACGACATTCTGTAATAAATTTTCAACAATTCAACCTTTTAACTCGACCAAGTGTGCGTTTTTCGTGCCAGCACGATAAATGCAAACTTGGTTTACTTTATTTGACTCGCACCAACATTTTTCGCTAGATTGTGAGGCTGATAAGGAATAACGGATGTAGTTAAATTACAAGGCAGGACGACTATGAACGAAAAATATGCCCCATTGAAGAGCAATGTTAGGATGCTAGGGCACCTGTTGGGTAACACCATCAAGGAAGCGCATGGAGACGAGATCCTAGAGAAAGTGGAGAAGATTCGTAAACTTTCTAAATCCGTAGTACGCGCAGGCAATGAAGCCGATCGTGATATTCTCATTGAAGAGATTAAAAGCCTGCCAAATGAGCAACTAACCCCTGTTGCTCGCGCATTTAACCAGTTCCTAAACCTCACCAACATCGCTGATCAATACCATACGATCTCACGCAGCTGTGAAGCCGATGTCTGTGAGCCAGACCCAATCTACTCGCTTTTCTCTAAGCTGAGCCAGCAAGATGTCAGCAAGTTTGACACCGTTCAGGCCGTTCGCGACCTCAACATTGAGCTTGTGCTAACCGCTCACCCGACAGAAATCACTCGCCGTACTATGATCAACAAGCTGGTCAAAATCAACGAGTGCCTCTCTAAGCTAGAGCTTAACGAGCTGTCTGATAAAGAGCGTAAGAAAACCGAGCGTCGTCTTGAGCAGCTAATTTCACAAAGCTGGCACTCAGATGTGATCCGTCAGCAACGTCCAACGCCACTTGATGAAGCGAAATGGGGCTTTGCCGTCGTTGAGAACTCACTTTGGGATGCGGTTCCTGAGTTCTTGCGTGAGTTTGATGATCGCTTAAAAGGCTATCTAGACGAAGGACTACCTATTGATGCTCGCCCGGTACATTTCTCATCTTGGATGGGCGGTGACCGCGACGGTAATCCATTTGTGACACACAAGATCACTCGCGAAGTGATGCTACTGTCACGCTGGAAAGCAGCTGAGCTTTATTTGAAAGATTTCCAAGAGCTGATCACTGAGCTTTCCATGGTGAAGTGCAACGACCAAGTTCGCGATCTTGCGGACGATGCACACGAACCGTACCGCGCTATCCTAAAACCGGTTCGCAAACTTCTAGTGAACACCATGGAAGTCCTTGAAGCGCAAATTAACCATCAAGATGTGCCGAACAAGCCAATTCTTGAAGACATCTCCCAGCTTTGGGAGCCTCTCATGGCTTGCTACAAGTCACTTCGTGACAGTGGTATGGCAATCATCGCCGACGGCTCTCTACTCGACACACTTCGTCGCGTCAAAGCGTTTGGCGTTCACCTAGTGCGTCTGGATATCCGTCAAGAAAGTACCCGTCACTCAGATGTGATTTCTGAGCTAACGCGCCACTTAGGTCTAGGCGACTACGACCAATGGAGCGAGCAAGACAAGGTTTCATTCCTAATTAACGAGCTAAGCTCAAAGCGTCCGCTGCTGCCACGCGATTGGGAACCTTCAGAGCCGGTACAAGAAGTTCTCGATACTTGCCGAGTGATTGCATCACAATCACGTGAAGCATTTGGTGCTTATGTTATCTCTATGGCGCGCACAGCTTCTGACGTTCTCGCTGTTCATCTCATCCTTCAAGAGTGTGGTTGTAAGTTCCGTATGGACGTTTGTCCACTGTTTGAGACTCTCGATGACCTCAATAACTCTGAAGCGGTAATGAAGCAACTGTTCGAGATCGATTGGTACCGTGGCTATATTCAAAACCATCAAATGGTGATGATTGGCTACTCTGACTCTGCCAAAGATGCAGGCGTAATGGCTGCAGGCTGGGCCCAGTACAGCGCAATGGAGAAACTGGTTGCCGTTGGTGAAGAAGCAAGTATCGATATTACCCTTTTCCACGGCCGTGGCGGAACGATTGGTCGTGGTGGTGCGCCAGCGCACGCGGCACTGCTTTCTCAGCCACCGAAGAGCCTTAAAGGCGGCCTACGTGTCACTGAGCAAGGCGAGATGATCCGCTTTAAGCTGGGTCTACCGGAAATCGCAGTCAACAGCTTCAACCTGTACGCAAGTGCGATTCTGGAGGCGAACCTAATGCCGCCACCAGAGCCGAAGCAAGATTGGCGTGACCTGATGGAGGTGCTATCTCAAGTTTCTTGTGATGCATACCGTAAAGTGGTTCGTGGCGAGCCAGACTTCGTCCCATACTTCCGTCAAGCAACGCCAGAACTTGAGCTAGGCAAACTGCCGCTAGGTTCTCGTCCTGCAAAACGTAACCCGAATGGCGGCGTTGAAAGCTTACGTGCAATCCCATGGATTTTCTCATGGAGTCAAAACCGCTTAGTACTGCCTGCATGGCTTGGTGCTGGTGAAGCGATTCAATACTCTATCGACAAAGGCCACCAAGCGCTGCTAGAAGAGATGTGTCGCGAATGGCCATTCTTCTCAACACGTCTAGGTATGCTCGAGATGGTTTACACCAAGTGTAATATGGAAATCTCTCGCTACTATGATAAACGTCTTGCAGATCCAGAACTGTTGCCTCTTGGCGACAAGCTGCGTGGTCAATTGCAGAAAGACATCGTTGCGGTACTGAACGTTGAAAACCACAACCACCTGATGCAAAGCGACCCTTGGGGTCAAGAATCTATTCGCCTGCGTAACATCTATGTTGAGCCTCTCAACATGCTGCAAGCGGAGCTGCTATATCGTACTCGTCAAAGCGAAGAAACCGAATCTGCGCTAGAAGAAGCACTCATGGTGACCATTGCAGGCATCGCTGCTGGCATGCGAAACACCGGCTAAACGATATATTATTTTACAAAAGAGACAAAAGGTCGCACATTGCGGCCTTTTATTTTTACCGGCATACTTACTGAGAGTTTTGTTAGTTTTTTGAAGTGGTATCGCATTCTATTCCACTTTTTGCTTATATAATTCAGATATAATTACATTCCGCTGTTCGATAAAAATAAAAATACGACGTCGACGGCGTTGGTCACATGTTCATGTGGCTGTCTAGGTGACAAAGGCTTTAAACACGGTTATTGGTACCCGCTTTAGCGAGGTGCGCTGTTCTTCGCGCGAGTTTCCTGGAATCAACCAAGATTCCAAGGCGCTTGCATGGTGTAATCGTTCAACCACAAACGCACTTACAAGAACAACATAACTATTACTAAGATTTTGACCATTTGGATTTAAGACATGTCACTACCACACGTTATCCTTACTGTCCTAAGCACTCGCGACGCGACTGGCTACGACATCACTAAGGAATTTTCTGCTAGCATCGGTTACTTCTGGAAAGCAAGCCACCAACAGGTCTACCGCGAACTCAACAAGATGGCGGACAAAGCCCTAGTTACTTGTAAACTTGAACCTCAAGAAGGCAAACCGGATCGTAAAGTTTACTCAATCACAGATGCCGGCCGCGGGGCGCTTGGCGAGTGGTTTGAGCAACCAACCGTACATCCAACCGTTCGTGATGAATTCTCAGCGAAACTGGCAGCATGTGCCGTTCAGCCTTCTGCTGCGTTCCGCATCCAACTCGAAGAGCTTATCGAAGAGTCGAAAAAGCTGGTTGCACACTATCGTGAAATTGAAGCGGCTTACTACGCGACACCAAGCACGCTTGATAAACATGCGCGCCTTGAGCGCCTAACTCTTCGCCGTAATCTACTTGCACGTCAAGCATGGTTAGACTGGGCAGAAGAAGCGCTAGCAGAACTAGAAGCGCTGGCGTAAGGTCCTTGGTCCTTGGTCCTTGGTCCTTGGTCCTTGGTCCTTGGTCCTTGGAAAGGATAGAATAGAAAAACGCCAGTCAATTAAACATGACTGGCGTTTTTTATTGCAATTTTTGGGAGGGTTACGCTTCTGGGCGGACACCTAGAGTGTGGCACAGTGCGTAGGTCATTTCTGCGCGGTTTAGCGTGTAGAAGTGGAAATCCTTCACACCTTCACGGCTCAGTACACGAACCATGTCGATGGCTTGGCTAGCGCCGACCAACTGACGAGTCATTAGATCATCATCTAGACCTTCAAACTGCTTTTGCATCCAACCCGGCACTTTCACCTTGTTCATGGCTGCAAAGCGCGACGCTTGCTTAAAGTTAGTCACCGGCAGAATACCCGGAACAATCTCCACATCAATACCTGCCGCCACACAGCGGTCACGAAAACGCAGGTAGCTTTCTACATCAAAGAAGAACTGAGTAATCGCACGGTTAGCACCAGCATCGACTTTACGTTTTAGGTTAAGAAGATCCGCCTGAGCACTTTTCGCTTCCGGGTGAACTTCTGGAAAGGCTGCTACTGAGATATCAAAATCATGGCGAGATTTTAGTAGCTCCACCAAATCAGACGCATACATATCAGGCTGACCGCCACCTTCTGGAATATCACCACGCAACGCAACGATGTTCTTGATACCATTCGCCCAGTAATCTTCTGCAATATCGATAAGCTCATCACGTGACGCATCAATACAAGTTAGGTGCGGCGCTGCCACAAGACCAGTCTCTGATTTGATTTCTTTGATGATAGAGTGGGTACGATCACGCTCACCAGAGTTAGCACCGTAAGTCACAGAAACAAACTTAGGCTTAAGTGTTTTTAGGCGGTGAACCGATTTCCACAGCGTCTCTTCCATTGTCGGCGTGCTCGGCGGAAAGAACTCAAATGAAACATTAATATTGTCCGAAAGCTCAGCAATATTCTGGTTCAAAGCATCAATGTGGCCTGCGTGTGTGTATCCCATGGTCCTCTCCCTAATCACCAAGATTGGTTATCCCATCCAATCTCAGATAAAACCTGTCTGTCTTTAAATGATGATTTTTAATTTTTTACGTTTAGACGTCTATATGTCTACAGAATGAAATGAATAGGTTTTAAAGTCAATAGAGGGATTATGAATTTTTTTCATGTGGTGAGTTAGGGAAATTGAAGATGGGGTTGGTGCCTTAAAATCACTGTTAACAATAGCTGCAAACCTATCATCTAGGTGTAAAGCTCTGTTGTCTACTTAAGGCTCCGTCAGCTACATAAAACTCTGTCATCTCCATAAAGGTCCGTCATCTCCTTGAAAAAGGAGATCTCTTGCCGAGAGTGATTCTGTTAAACAGAGAAGCAATACTGTGCATTCAGATACTGCCTAATTCAGATTAGTCACGCGCTTTAGGAGATCTTCACTTTCGCGAAGATGACGATATATTTCGGTTTTTAATGTGTACTGCATTCAACACAGTACACTCATCATCCCCTTGAAAAAGGGGATCTCGTGCGGCAAGTGACTCACATTATTTGAGTGCAAGACTCGCGGACAAAGATCCTCACTTTCGCGATGAGGATGACGATATATTTCGGTTTTTAATGTGTACTGCATTCAACGCAGTACACTCGTCATCCCCTTGAAAAAGGGGATCTCGTGCGGCAAGTGACTCACATTATTTGAGTACAATACTCACGGACAAAGATCCTCACTTTCGTGAGGATGACGATATATTTCGGTTTTTAATGTGTACTGCATTCAACACAGTACACTCGTCATCCCCTTGAAAAAGGGGGTCTCGTGCGGCGAGTGACTCACATGATTTGAGCGTAACACTTGCCGACAAAGATCCTCACTTTCGCGATGACGATATATTTCGGTTTTTAATATGTACTGCATTCAACACAGTACACTCGTCATCCCCTTGAAAAAGGGGATCTCGTGCGGCAAGTGACTCACATGATTTGAGCGTAACACTTGCCGACAAAGATCCTCACTTTCGCGAGGATGACGATATATTTCGGTTTTTAATGTGTACTGCATTCAACGCAGTACACTCGTCATCCCCTTGAAAAAGGGGATCTCATGCGGCAAGTGACTCACATTATTTGAGTACAATACTCACGGACAAAGATCCTCACTTTCGTGAGGATGACGATATATTTCGGTTTTTAATGTGTACTGCATTCAACACAGTACACTCGTCATCCCCTTGAAAAAGGGGATCTCGTGCGGCAAGTGACTCACATTATTTGAGTACAATACTCGCGGACAAAGATCCTCACTTTCGTGAGGATGACGGTTTATTTTGGTCACTTTTCTATGAATCTAGAAATCAAAAAAAGCTAGACATCAAATTCAAATCCGATTGAATCGCCCCAGCCGTCACTTCACGACCCGCACCGGGACCACGAATCACCAGCGGATTATCCTTATACCACTTACTCTCAATCGCAAAGATATTGTCACAAGGCAGAAGGTTCGCCAGCGCATGCTCTTTCGATAGCGCTTCAATCCCTACTCGCGCTTTACCTTGTCTATCCAAACGAGCAACGTAACGCAGCACTTTCTCTTCGCGCTGAGCTTTTTCTAGACGCTCTTGCAAGATTTCACTTAGTAGAGTAGCTTTCTCAAAGAAGTCTTCGAGTGACAACTCAGCAAGCTCTTCAGGAACCAAAGACTCTACTTCAACCGCATCAGGTTCGATATCCAAGCCCGATTCGCGCGCCAAGATAACCAACTTGCGCATCACATCAGAACCATCAAGATCTGAGCGCGGATCAGGCTCGGTTAAGCCCTGCTGCCATGCTAGGTCGACTAACTCGGCAAAAGGTACTGTGCCATCAAATTGTTGGAACAACCAAGACAAGGTACCAGAGAAGATACCCGACAGCGCAACGATGTCATCGCCGCTTTCACGTAGGTCACGAACGGTATGGTTTATGGGTAACCCTGCGCCCACAGTGGCGTTATAAAGCCAGTGACGACCAGTTTTCGAAAACGCATCTTGCACCGCATGATAATCATTACTTGGTGCTGAACCTGCGACTTTGTTTGCTGAGATAAGGTGCAGACCGTGCTCAGCGATACTCACATATCTTTCGGCTAGTGACGCGCTCGCCGTGACATCCAGTACCACACCTTCATCATAGCCTTGAAGTCCAGCTAAACGTTGCAGCCAGATGTCACCTTGGTACTCAATCGCTTCATCTTCGTAGCGAGCAAGCACCTGCTGCTCGTCGATACCTTCGTCATCAAACCAATAAGTCTGGCTGTCGATCACTGCGACTAGGTTGAAACTCATACCGCGACGTTTCTCAAGCTCGCTTTTCTGCTCTTTGAACAGCTCAAGCCAGCTTGAGCCAATGTTACCTTTACCACACAGCGCTACCGCAACGCGCTTTTGCGCTTGGAACAGCTGAGTATGTACCGATTTCACTAGCGGCTGAATGTCTGATTTGCGCAGTACAGCGGCAAGACTCAATTGCGACTCAGCTTCTGAGAAAAACTCTACTGGCGCATGTTTTAACTGCTGATAAAAACCAAAGCAATGATTGGCGTTTTTAGTTACGCCAGCACCAACAGCGGCCAACATGGAGTAACCTTCTTTAAGTTTTATCTCGGCTTCAATCGCTAGATCTTGCAGTTCAGTGAGAGCACCAGAGGCAATCTCTGCAGTGTAGGCAAGACGGAGACGATATTGGTCAGCTTGGGCTTCAAACGCCAACGGCGCCAGTTGTGCACGCTTAAGACCGTTAAGCACTTCGGTTTGGGCACGCTTAAAGTCGTGACCAGCAGCGAATGCCAACTCGATAAGCAGTACTTCATCGAGCGAGGTGATAATCTTTGCACCGCGTCCAGAGGCCAACACACGTTCAATACGCGTTGAGCCCGACTCAGGCTGATAACTGCATCGAAGACTCAGATCCATGGCACTTTGCGCGACAGGCTGAAGTGTACGACTGTGAAGCACAGGAGCAGCTAAACGCGCCAATTCACTGGCTTCATCCAATCGCAGCAATGGCAACAAGCAAGCGTCATTAACCACACGCGGGTCAGCACTATATACGCCTGCTACATCGCTCCAAATCGTCACGCAAGAAACTTCAGCCAATGCGCCAATCACAGTCGCAGAGTAGTCAGAGCCATTACGACCGAGCAGTACTGTTTCACCACATTCACTTTGCGCCATGAAGCCGGTAATTACCACACGATGATGCGCATGTTGAGCCAGTACTTCTTTAATCAGCGGATACGATTTAGCACGATCGACCTCTGGCTGAGTGCCGAACTCAGCGCGCAGAAACGCTCTTGCATCTTGTGCTACTGCTGGGAGATCACTTTGTCTCAGTAGTGCCGCCAATAGGCGTGAAGACCACACTTCACCATGACCCAGCACAGCAGAGCGCTCAGCATCAGTCAGTGGATAGCTAAGCTCACCCAGCGTACTGAATTCATCTTTCAGCTGAGAGATAAGGCTTTCCGCCTCATCACCAGTCAACAGCGATTCCACCATCTCAATCTGAAACTGACGCAGTGCTTGAAGGTGTTCATGGGCAATGCGCCCATCTTTATTGAGTGCATCGAGAAATTCAATAAGACGATTGGTGGTTTTACCCGCAGCCGAGACCACAATGAGATCTTCCTCATTGGAGTAGTCTTTTAAAATAGAAACGACGCGACGATAACACTCTGGGTCAGCTAAGCTGCTGCCGCCAAATTTGTGCAACTGCTTGTTACTCTTTCCGCCTAAGGCGCTGCTTAGGGTACTGCTTTGACTCATGCCGGCTTATCCTCCAAACGCAGATGCTTTCTCAAATGCCTGAGCAAGGTCATCAATCAGATCTTGCGCATCTTCTAGGCCAACAGAGAGACGAAGTAGCTGCTGAGATACGCCCGCTTCTGCTAATGCCTCTTCACCCATCGCACGGTGGGTCATAGATGCAGGGTGGCAAATCAGACTTTCTACACCGCCCAAAGATTCCGCAAGCGAGAATAACTCCAACTCACCGACAAAATATTTCAGTTGCTCAAAGCTACCTGCGAACTCAAAGCTCAACATAGAGCCAAAGCCAGACTGCTGTTTCTTAGCAACCTCATGACCCGGATGCTCTGGCAAGCTCGGGTGATAAATCACTTTCACCAATGGTTGCGGCTTAAGAAAATCTAGGATCTGTTGTGAGCTTTCTTCATGAACACGCATGCGAGCGCCAAGGGTGCGAATACCGCGCAGCGTCATGTAACTATCAAATGGCGTGCCCGTCGCGCCGATACAGTTGCCCCACCATGCGAGCTCTTCTGCGTGCTCTTCCGTTTTGGTGATCACCACACCGCCAATCACATCAGAGTGACCGTTGATATACTTAGTGGTGGAGTGGATTACAAAGTCAGCACCCAGCTCAAGAGGCTTTTGGTACACCGGTGTCAAAAAGGTATTGTCTACCGCCACCAGCGCGCCTACTTTTTTAGCTTTTTCACACACGGCGGCAATATCAACGACGCGCACTAGTGGGTTGGACGGCGTTTCAAGTAGGATAAGTTTCGGTTTTTTCTCAAGCGCTGCTTCAAAAGCTTGCTCATCGCTTTGATCAACAAACTGAACCTTGAAGTCCCCTTTTTGGGCGCGCGTGTTAAATAAACGGTAAGTACCGCCATAACAGTCGTGAGGAGCAATAATGGTGTCTTCTGGACCTAAGAAAGCCGAAACCCAAAGGTTAAGGGCAGAGGTACCACAGTTAGTCACTACCGCACCCTTACCTGATTCCAGCTCGTACAGAGCGGTTTCTAGTAAACCTCGGTTTGGGTTTCCTGAGCGGGTGTAATCGTAAGTCGGCACTTCCCCAAACGCAGGGAATCCGTAGTTAGTAGAAAGATAAATAGGTGGCACCACAGCGTGATGCTGGGTATCCGATTCGATACCAGTACGTACGGCTATTGTCGCTGGCTTCCGATTGCTCATAGAAACTTCCTTTCTCAAATCGCATGGCTAGAGCCACAGTGTCTACTTTTACCGGTAATATGGGAACCGGCAAACGCCACAAACGTTAAAGAATTAACATTGCATTAAAATAAATGTCCACATTCGTTGCCCCACTTTACTTTCCAAAATGTGAGACGTCAACACTTCCAGACGTCTATATGTCTTTGCTTATGGCGGTAAATCCCGCTAAAATTGCGGCATACTTACTACTACTATTTATGATTAACAGAGCGAAGGTGTGTAATGGCAGATTGGAATGGTGAATACATTAGCCCATATGCGGAGCACGGTAAAAAAAGCGAGCAGGTAAAAAAAATCACAGTGTCTATCCCGCTGAAGGTGCTAAAGGTATTGACCGATGAGCGTACTCGTCGCCAAATCAATAACCTACGCCATGCAACCAACAGTGAACTTTTGTGCGAAGCATTCCTGCACGCTTACACAGGTCAGCCGCTTCCAACCGACGAAGATTTGCGAAAAGACCGTCCAGACGATATCCCAACAGAAGCGAAAGAGCTGATGACGGCGATGGGGATTGAGTTTGAAGCGTTTGATGAAGAGTAGAGATTAAGAGCGGTCCTTGGTCCTTGGTCCTTGGTCCTTGGTAGAGACATTAAAAAAGCGCATTGGTTAATTATCCAATGCGCTTTTTGTTTATTTAGAGGTTGAAGATCAGCTCCTCCTAGGACCTAGGACCAAGAACCGCTCTTCCCATCTTTTTTAATCCATATAGCTTTCAGGCAACTCAATACGCGCCACACCCGATTCAACCGCCGCTTTCGCGACCGCTTTAGCCACACGAGGAAGCAAACGTGGATCCATCGGTTTTGGAATGATGTAGTCTTTACCAAAGGTCAGCGCCTCAACACCTGCGGCAGTAAGCACATCTTGTGGTACCGGCTCTTTCGCTAGCTCACGAATCGCTTCGACCGCGGCCAGTTTCATCTCATCATTAATCTCGCTTGCACGCACATCTAGCGCACCACGGAAGATGAACGGGAAACACAGTACATTGTTTACTTGGTTTGGATAGTCTGAACGACCCGTACCCATAATCAGGTCATCACGAACCTGATGAGCAAGCTCCGGTTTGATTTCTGGATCTGGGTTTGAACAAGCAAACACTATTGGTTTGTCTGCCATCAGCTTAAGTGCTTCTGGTGGCAGCAAATCAGGACCCGATACACCCAAGAATAGGTCTGCACCTTCGATCACATCTTCTAGCGTACGCTTATCTGTGTTGTTGGCAAACAGCTCTTTATATTCGTTAAGATCGTCACGACGCGTATGGATCACGCCTTTACGATCCAGCATGTAGATCTTCTCGCGCATTGCGCCACATTTGATCAAAAGCTCCATACAAGCGATCGCCGCTGCACCTGCTCCTAGGCAGACAATGATCGCTTCTTTAAGATCTTTACCTTGAAGCTCTATCGCGTTGAGCATACCCGCTGCGGTAACAATCGCTGTACCGTGTTGGTCATCGTGGAATACTGGTACATCACAACGCTCAATAAGACGACGTTCAATTTCAAAACAATCTGGCGCTTTAATATCTTCTAGGTTAATACCGCCAAACGTATCTGAGATGTTGGCAACCGTGTCGACGAACTCATCAATCGTGCGGTGTTTAACTTCGATATCGATTGAGTCCAAACCAGCAAAGCGTTTAAACAACAGCGCCTTACCTTCCATTACCGGTTTCGAAGCCATTGGGCCTAGGTTACCGAGACCTAAAATAGCGGTGCCGTTAGAGATAACCGCTACCATATTGCCCTTTGCGGTGTACTTATAAACGTTCTCAGCATTTTGTGCGATTTCACGCACTGGCTCAGCCACACCTGGGCTATAGGCCAGCGCTAGGTCAGCAGCAGAGTTGGCGGGTTTAGTTAACGCGATTTCAATTTTTCCAGGGACGGGGTTGGCATGGTAATCAAGCGCTTGTTGGCGAAATTCGTCGATTTGATGATCATCGGACATGGTTAGCGATCCTGCTTTTTTGAGACTGAATGGTATTGTTTTTTATGAGTATAAACCCGTTAATTTTTATTAGCTTTGCTTCTAAAGGGTTACATACACAGAGTGGGTACATTTGAACGGAGAGGAGGTATCTCAGATGTTCAATACTCTGACAAAGTGATACTTTGCAAAAACAATACTACGCGACTTCATCACGGTTTTGAATGGATGGACGAAATGAAAGCAGGAAAAAATTGGAAGTGAATACCAAAATCACAGGACTAAGATTGACACACAAAATGGACGCTACAGTCGCCCAGAAATGCAAAAAGGACGCCGAAGCGTCCTTTTTTAATCTGCAAAAGTAATCATTACTTCTTGCTAGATAGAGCACCGAAACGCTTGTTGAAACGATCAACACGGCCGCCAGTATCAACGATACGTTGCTTACCAGTGTAGAATGGGTGGCACTTGTCACATACGTCTAGGTGGATAGAATCTTTACCTAGAGTAGAGTTGAATTCGAATGTGTTGCCGCAAGAGCAAGTTGCTGTTACAGCTTTGTATTCTGGGTGGATACCAGCTTTCATGGGAAACCTCAATAATTTAGGCCGTGTCGCCATCCGATTCTAAGCCGGACACCACACGTAGTTAATAAATAGTCGATACCATCGCTCTACACTTCAATGAGGAAGCAAGAAGCCATGCCATCAAGGCGCAGTATAGTAATGAATAGTGCCATGGGAATCAACTAAAATTGCGACTTTTTTCGCCACCTTCGGTGAGCCTTAGCCGATAAATTGATTTCGCAGTCTATACAAGGCAGCCCATACCGTTAGAATAGACATCTTCTTTATCAATATCGACCTCATTATGCGCCCAAATGTCGCTCGAGTGGCTCTTCCAGTCCCGCTTGATAAACAGTTTGACTACCTCGTCCCTGCCCACCTATTTCCCGTGGTTGGCGGACGCGTGTCTGTTCCTTTTGGCCCGAAGACCTTGGTCGGTATTGTAATAGCGTTCAGCCACGAATCTGAATTTCCGATAGAAAAGCTAAAGCCAATCAAAGCAGCGCTCGACAGCTCACCCGTTTGGTCTAAACCGCTGTTCGATCTTATCTCATGGTGCAGCCTTTATTACCAATATCCGCTCGGGGACACGCTGAGCAATGCCTTGCCCGCGGCACTGCGCAAGGGGAAACCCGCTGAGTTTGCAGCAACCGTTGAGTGGCATATCACTGAGTCGGGAAAGAATCAGCTCATCTCAGGGTTTGGTCGAGCAGTGAAGCAGGCCAAAGTCATGAGCATGCTCGAATCTGGCCCATGCTCACATCAAGCCTTTGTCGATAATGATGTCAGCACGACCGTACTCAAGGCGTTGACAGAGAAAGGTTGGATCACATCCATAGAAAAGCAAACACAGTCCACCACTTGGCCAGAGGCGATCTGTAATGATCCGCTTGATCTTCGCTTAAACGCTGAACAAGCCGTGGCTATCGCTTCCGTGAATAGCCAAACCGAATTTGGTTGCTACCTGCTTGAAGGGGTGACGGGTTCAGGCAAAACCGAAGTTTACCTGCAAATGATTAAGCCAGTACTAGAACGTGGCCAGCAAGCTTTGGTTCTCGTGCCGGAAATTGGCCTCACGCCACAGACTATCAACCGCTTTCGTAAACGTTTCAATGTGCCTATAGAGGTCATCCACTCCGGACTCAATGACACCGAGCGCCTAAATGCTTGGCTAAGTGCACGTGATAAGGTTGCTGGCATTGTTATCGGCACCCGATCGGCGCTGCTAACACCGTTTGCCGATCTCGGCATCATTATTGTCGATGAAGAGCACGACACATCCTACAAACAACAAGATAGCCTTCGTTATCATGCTCGCGATGTGGCTGTGATGCGAGCGAACAAAGAGCAGATCCCAATCATTTTAGGCTCTGCAACGCCATGTATCGAAACACTGCAAAACGCACTTGCTGGAAAGTATCATCATTTGATCCTAAGTCAGCGCGCGGGGCTCGCCGTTCCGACCACCAATAAAGTCATTGATGTCAAAGGTCAGTTTCTTGAAGCTGGACTCTCGGCACCGCTTATCGCCGAGCTGCGCCGCCATTTAGAGGCGGGCAACCAGGTGATGCTATTCCTCAACCGCCGTGGATTTAGCCCTGCTCTGATGTGCCACGAATGTGGCTGGACAGCAGAGTGTCACCGCTGCGATGCGTACTACACCTATCACCAATCAAGTAATGAAATTCGCTGCCACCATTGTGGCTCGCAGCGCCCTATCGTTCATCAGTGTGAAGGGTGCGGATCGCATCAATTGGTCACCGTAGGCGTGGGGACTGAGCAATTAGAAGCACAGCTAGAGAGCTTATTTCCCGAATACAATACCATTCGTATCGACCGTGATAGCACTAGGCGCAAAGGCAGCCTAGAAGCCGCATTGGACGCTATCAAGAAGAATGAGTATCAAATTTTGATTGGTACTCAAATGCTCGCCAAAGGACACCACTTCCCCAATGTGACGCTTGTGGCGCTGTTGGATGTCGATGGTTCACTATATAGCAGTGACTTTAGAGCCTCAGAAAGGCTGGCACAACTCTTTATCCAAGTTGCTGGACGCGCAGGTCGCGCCAGCAAGCCAGGCGAAGTACTGCTACAAACTCACCACCCAGAGCACCCATTGTTGCAAAGCTTGCTGCATAAAGACTACCGACACTTTGCCGAGACCGTTATTGAAGAGCGTAAACTCGCTAAGTTACCACCGTTTAGCTTTTTAACCTTGGTTCGTGCCGAGGCCAACAACAGTCAGGATGTCGAAAGTTTCCTAAGACAAGTACGCTATTCACTAGAGGCGCATCCACTATTTGATAACGCTTGCATGGTGCTCGGTCCAACACCGGCTCCGATTGCTAAGCGCGCCGGAAAAGCAAGATGGCAACTGGTGTTCCAAGTACCAAGTAGGCCTCAGATGCAGAAGATTATTAGCGCAGCAAAACCTGTGATTGCTCAGTTACCTTTGGCCAAAAAAGTACGCTGGTCACTGGATGTCGAGCCGCAAGATCTCAGCTAGACATTCATTCTCATTAGAACACAGGGTGAAAAGGTTAATGACAAATCCATAAGCAACGTTAGTTGTGATATGCTTCACAATTGTTTTGCAAAATCTGTTAATCAGGCCGTAACTTTCATTCGAGAAATGAATAATGTTTAGTATTGGTTCATGATTGCAACAATATATCCAATAAATCTATTTACTAGATAAATTAATCATTTAACACAAGAATAACCCAGACGGAAAGAGAACAATAAATAATACCACTTCCCGATAGGTTCAGACATACAGAGAGAGGACACACGTTTATGGCGACAATGAAGGATGTTGCCCAGCTTGCAGGCGTCTCAACGGCTACGGTTTCGAGAGCTTTGATGAACCCAGAAAAAGTGTCATCTTCTACACGTAAACGTGTTGAAGATGCTGTTTTGGAAGCTGGTTATTCTCCCAATTCACTCGCACGCAATCTTCGCAGAAATGAATCCAAAACCATAGTGACGATTGTTCCCGACATTTGCGACCCGTATTTTTCCGAGATCATTCGTGGTATTGAAGATGCCGCAATGGAACATGGTTACCTGGTGTTACTGGGTGACAGTGGTCAGTCGAAAAAACGTGAAACCTCATTTGTAAATCTCGTGTTTACCAAACAAGCTGATGGAATGCTGCTACTCGGTACGGACCTACCATTCGATATCAGTAAGCCTGAGCAAAAAAACTTGCCACCCATTGTCATGGCGTGTGAATTTGCACCAGAACTTGAGCTACCTACGGTTCATATTGATAACCTCACCTCAGCGTTTGAGGCAGTTAACTACCTCTCCAACCTAGGTCATAAGCGAATCGCACAAATCGCAGGTCCTGACACCGCGTTTTTGTGCCGCTTTAGACAACAAGGCTACCAGCAAGCACTGCGCCGAGCAGGGCTGCCGATGAATCCAGCTTATACTGTCAAAGGGGACTTCACATTTGAAGCGGGCGCGCGATTGGTTCGTACCCTACTCGCCTTATCTGAGCCACCGACTGCTATATTCTGTCACAATGATGTGATGGCCATTGGCGCAATGCAGGAAGCGAAGAAGCTCGGCCTGCGAGTTCCTCAAGACTTATCTGTGGTCGGTTTTGATGATATTCAATTTGCTCAATACTGCGATCCACCGCTGACTACGGTGTCTCAGCCACGTTATGAGATTGGCCGCCAAGCGATGTATATGATGCTTGAAGTACTCAAAGGCGTTGACGTTCGTGCAGGCTCACGCTTATTGGATACCGAACTTGTGATCCGCGACAGTGCGGCTCCTCCAAGAATCCTATAGTTGGCACGATACTGACTTGCAACTTGACCTTGCGGTATTTACCATGAGGTCAGTGAGTTATTTCAATCAGAACCAATCTAAGTGGCAAACCGAGACTATGTAAGACGGGGTAAAGGCACCAGCCGTCGCCCTGCAAAAAAGAAAACTTCCGGTAAGAAACCCTGGCGCAGTGGCTTGCTAGCGATTTTGCTCGCCAGTGGCTTTGGTTACGGGTTGTACCTACTAAGTAACGACCCTGAGCCAGCCAAGCCAGCTCCTGTGGCCACCAAACCAGCACCAAAGCCGAAGCCTGCGAAGCCAATCCCACCACCACCTGAAGAAAAGTGGGACTATGTGGAAACCTTACCAAAGCGTGAGGTTGAGGTGAAAGCCAAAGAACAAGTGGTTTCTAAGATCCCTTACATCATGCAGTGCGGTGCGTACAAAACGCTAGCACAAGCAGAGGCACGGAAACTAGACATTGCCTTCCAAGGAATCTCAAGCCAAATTCGCAAGAAGGAAAACAGTAGCTGGTTTAGAGTCGTGCTGGGTCCTTACAAGCTCAAACGCGATGCGGAGCGTGATAAGCATAAGCTTCAGCGCGCTAAGATTGAGCCTTGTGCTATTTGGAAGGAAGCGCAGTAGGTCCTTGGTCCTTGGTCCTTGGTCCTTGGTCCTTGGTCCTTGGTCCTTGGTCCT
>NZ_JBJHPB010000032.1:0-56282 GCF_059412285.1 Vibrio sp. CB1-5
CCGGCAACCGTTAATAGCGGTTCTAGGGTTCAAATCCCTATCTCTCCGCCACATTGGAAAGCCCGCTGAGGAATCAGCGGGCTTTTTTCATATCTGAGCTTCTATAAAAAGCCAACCTAACCGTTATTGATCTCTGTTGCCCTTCCGTTTACTGCCTTTGTCTGTCAAAGTTAACCTTACTCTCAATCACTAAAGGTAGCTAAACCTTGAGTTCTTGTTCTTACGAGCCAGCAGAGTCACTGAAAACACTGCTTGGTGACAAACATCATGTGGTTTCGAAAGATCCAATACAGAGCCTCTGGAGCGGTTATGGCGAGCTGTTTCGTATTCATACCGATAGCCCTGAGTTTCCTAGCTTAATCATTAAGGCCATTGACCTCCCTAGGGTTGCACCTAAGCATCACCCAAAAGGTTGGAATACCGAGCTTTCAAATCAAAGAAAGCTCAAGTCTTATCAAGTGGAGTTTCACTGGTACCGGAACTATGTTGCTCGAATGCCTATCGGTTGGGCGCCATGTTGCTTAGCCGCTGATAGTCATGATTCACATTATGAGTTGGTACTGGAAGATCTTAAACTTGCTGGTTATGCTCGGGTTGTAAGAACGCCATCAAACCAAGAGATAGAAACGGTTCTTCGTTGGTTAGCTCAGTTTCATGCTTTTTGGTTAGGTACTGAGCCCACAGGGCTTTGGCAGCAAGGTACCTATTGGCATTTAGCAACTCGCCCAGATGAATGGCAGGCAATGACGGCAAGTCGATACAAATCAGCCGCTGAGCGTATAGATGACATACTCAACGATTGCTGTTACCAAACCTTAGTGCATGGTGACGCCAAGTTGGCTAACTTTTGTTTCAACGAAATCGGCACTCAGGTCAGTGCGGTTGATTTTCAATATGTTGGTGGTGGTGTGGGTGTAAAAGATGTGGCGTTATTTCTCTGCACAGTTCTCGATTTCGATGACCCCCAGTTATCTATCGACAGCAATGTTGAAACTTATTTTGAAGCCTTAGAGGCGGCGTTGGCTCGCTATCAGCCTAATGTGGATGCAAGTGATGTGTGTCATGAGTGGCGAAGGCTGCTAGGGCTGGCATGGGCTGACTATCAACGTTTTTTGCTTGGCTGGAGCCCAGTTCATGTGCGAGTGAATGTCTTTACTAGTAAGCTGACTTTAGACGCACTCAACGACTTTCAATTGTAAAAAGCCAGCCGTAAAAAACCAGTTGTAAAAAAAGCTCCCGCGGGAGCTTTTTATCACTGAAAGCGATTGAGTTACTTACTGTCAATCAAGGTCAGTGCTTTACGAGAAACCTCTCCTGCTGCTTTAGTGAGGTCTTGCTTCTCAAGCGTGTCAGCGAGGTAAGCGTAATCTGAAACGTCTGGGCGGACTGACAATGCACACTCAAAGTGGCGCTGTGCCTCAGGCCATTTCTCTTCGCGGAAGTAGAACTGAGCGAGAGCACTCTGAGCTTTAGCGTTGTCAGGCTGCTTTTTGACAACATCTTCTAACATCACAACTACCGGGTGAGCATCCGCTAGGTTCAGCTCAGGTAGCAGAGTATAAAGGTCGTCGTGACCTTGCTTCTTCAGTGTCTCTTTAATCACGGTAAAGGCTTCAGCATCCGCCTTGCGAGCGATAAGCTGTTTAGTAAAGCAGCCCACAAGGTGTGTGCTTTGACGTGTTTTACGTGGCAGTTTGTTCCAATGACCGATAAGACCCTCACTACCTTGCTGGCTAGCGATATCTTCAAGTAGGCCGCACTGAGCTCGCTCTTCAAGTTCAATCTGCTCTTCAGTATCGATAAGTTTTGCTTTGTTTAGCTTCGGCAGTAGATCAATAAGTGCTTGCCACTCGCCAAGTTCACGATAGGTGGTTTTTAGCAGGCTAAGTACAATCGTATTGCTAGGGTGATCGGCTTTTAGTGTCTCAAGTGTTGAGGCAGCAAGTTCCCACTCTTCTTCACGTACCGCTTGCTTAGCGCGTGTCAGTTGAACCGCAAGATCCGAGTTTTCTTGCTGAGAAGCCAACTCAAGATAGTGGTCGCGTTTCGCTTTGTCGCCTTGACCTAGCGCGGCTTCAGAGGCCACGAGATAACACAGCAAAGGCATATCATGGTAATTTGCCCAGCGAGTCACTTTCTTTTCAGCGAGTTTCCAGTCACCTTCTAGCAGCTTAACAATACCTTCGTTAGTGTAGCGGCGAGAGCGGCGCATTTTACGCACGCTGAAGTAGTTGAATGTGGTCACACTGGTGTAGAGGATCTTCTTGATGATGTACTCCAGCAGAAACAGCACGGCAAGCGCGGCAATCACAAAGACAACCAGTGTCGTGACACTCATTTCAATGGTCTTATCGGCAATCGATATCAGCACATAGCCTTGTTGACCAGTGAACTGGGTGCCGACAAACAGCCCTGCGCCCAGTACAACGAAGAGGAAGATTAATCGAATCATTATTTCTCCTCCGTGATAATGGTTGTCACTTCACGGCGCAGGCGTTCGCTAATCACATCAGACAGCTGCGCTTGTGTTTCAAGTTTCACAGGGTAGTTCACTTGGATGTTTTGCTGACTCAGCTTACCCAGTGCAGCATTAAACTCTTTAACGCTGTTATTATCCATATCGAAGAAGGATTCTGACCATTGATCTGCGGTCTCCAGTGACATCTTGTAGATCTCACCTTGCTCTTCGTACACAGCTCGTATTGCCGTCTCAATTTTCGACTTGATGTTCTCACGCAGGTAAAAGTGCTGTTCTGGTGACAGTAGTGGGATAACATTGCCGTCACGGCTGCGGAAGGTGATGAAGTTCTCTGAGAAATCTTTCAAAGAAGTCATCAAGTTATCTTGCCAGTCGTAGATATCCTGCGATACCTGACGTTTTTCTACCGCCGGCGCATCAGGCAGGATAGCGTTAGCAAGTGGCAGTTGGTCGACTTCGCGCTGCAGGGAAGTCAGGCGAAGCACTAAACCATCACGGTCAATCAGAGGTACCGTGCGCAGCTTAGTGATGTCGTTTGCCATAGATTGACGCAGAGAAACCAGGCTTGGATCATTGAGTGCAGCGATGCGTTGGTCGGCGCTCTCCATCAAGCGTGTCGCACTGACCACGTCGTGTTCTAAGAACAGTTTACGTCCAGCCAGTTTTACCAAGTAGTCCGCTTCTGCGAGTAGCCAATCATTAGGACGACGGCCTTTTACGTCCGCGACAGCAAGTTGCAGGCTCTCAATACTTTTTTTCTGTTGACCTAATACCACTTCCGCTTTGTAGGTCATGGTTTTTGCTTGCTCTAATGTGTCAGCTTGCACTTGCTGCATTTCAGAGCTTAGCGAGCTTTGTGATGCTTTGATTTGGGCTTCAAGCCGTGTGATACGAGCTTCGTAGTCGCCAGCCTGCTTTTGCATCATAAAGGTCATGCCACCGCCGAGCAGTAGGGCAAGAATGATCGCGGCGGTGCCGAGTTTCACACCACGCTTGCCTTGCTTTTCTTCAAACTCAGGGGCTTTGGGTTGTGAGACTTGGTCATCGACGGCTTTCGTCTCCGATTCATTCGTTTGTTGGGTGTTCTCTGGGGCTAGAGTTACGTCTTTTTTGTCTTCAGACTGGATTTGCTCGTCTTTATTTTTGTTCGTCATTGTTAAGTCCTGTTTTTAGACGCTGGAGAGCAGCAAATAGAGTAGAGTTCGATGCACCTTGGCTATTAGTAACGTTATTAAATCCTTGGGCTATCGCTTGCTTGGCGATTCGTTCACTGGGAACCAATAGCCATTGTTGTTTCAACCATGCTTGTTGTGATTCTGGCATTGCAGCCACTAAATGATCCAGTTGTTCCGCACTTGTAACAACCATGGTATCTATCTGGGCTTGTTGCCATTGTTCTATCGCGGCAGATTCGACGGCTCGATATTGGCGCTGATATAGCTGCAAATAATGCACATGGGCGCCTCGTTTCGTCAACTCATCGAAGATGAGCTCACGCCCGCCATTGCCACGAAGAATGACAACACGCTTGCCGGCAACGCCGACTAGCTCAGGCATGGCGAGCAGGTGTTCACTATCGCTAACCGAGGGATAGTGTACGTTTTGTTGCACTAGTTTGCTCAATTCATGTGCGGTTTTTTGACCAACCCCAAGATAAATAGCGTGATTCGGCATGCTGTCCGGGTGTGTTGAAAGCGGCTTTGCAAGGCCATGTACGGCGTATTGACTGACCGCTATAACAATGTCGGCGCAGCGAAGCTCGTTGAGTTGAGATGAATTGAGGGAAGTCAGATGAATATCAATAAGGGGATAATGGAGGGCATAGCCCTCCATCTTTTCAATCAGAGCGCAGAGTTCAATACCTTGGGTTTCAGGCCTTGTCACCAGTACTCTCATCAGGCATTACTCGTGATCTTGGTAAAGCTTCTCAAGGATTTCTTTAGCGCCATCGGCGAGGAGCTGATTCGCTAGCTGTATACCTAATGCTTCGGCATCTTGACGGCTACCTTGGATTTCACCGCGAACGATTTTGCTACCATCGGGCTCTCCGACTAAGGCGCGCAGCCAAATGTTGTCGCCATCAATTAGAGAGTAACTGCCAATTGGTACCTGACAGCCACCTTCTAGCGTCAGGTTCATGGCGCGCTCACAACGCACACGATCAGAGGTCTCTGTGTGGTTTAGTGGCTCTAGCAATTTGATAAGACGTTCATCATCAAGGCGACACTCAATACCGACCGCGCCTTGACCAACCGCTGGCAAAGACTCTTCTGGCTCGATAAAGCTACGAATACGTGACTCAAGCTCAAGGCGTTTAAGGCCAGCAGCGGCAAGAATAATGGCATCGTACTCACCGTTGTCGAGCTTCCCTAGGCGGGTACCCACGTTGCCACGCAGTTCTTTGATGACCAGATCAGGACGCTGCTCTTTGAGTTGACACTGCCTGCGCAAGCTACACGTACCGACGATAGCGCCTTGCGGTAGGTCATTAATGCTCGCATAAGTATTAGAGACAAATGCATCACGTGGATCTTCACGCTCACAGATGGTCACAAGTCCCAGACCTTCAGGGAAATCAACCGGGACGTCTTTCATTGAGTGCACGGCAAGGTCGGCACGACCTTCCAGCATCGCCATTTCGAGCTCTTTAACGAACAGCCCTTTACCGCCTACCTTTGCTAGAGGCGTGTCTAGGATGATGTCGCCTTTGGTTACCATCGTCACCAATTCAACCTCGAGTCCTGGGTGTGCAGCAATCAGAGCGTCCTTCACATAGTGAGCTTGCCATAGCGCAAGGGGACTTTTACGGGTGGCAATTCGAATAGGCTGAGTCTGGGTCATAGTGTTCTCGTAAGCATCTCGTTTGTTCTGATGAGTCAATCGTATCATTGACTCAAAGAAATGCTTAGCGATTTCCCAAACCCGGGCTCAAACGAGAACTTTAGCGATCACAGATATTATCAATAGTGTGAGGTTAATCGCATTTGTTGTGGCAACTACTGTTAGAATTGTCCGCTATGATTTGGAAGGCTGAACCAAACGTCACCGCAGTGGGTGTTGAGTTGTCGTAGTGCCGAGTATCACTTTACCGCTTATAATAAAAATGATACATTGATCACGTTTTGAACGCTTGTTTGTTTAAAACCTATGCAAAATAGCAGTTAGATTGAACCTAGGAATCACCCTTGCAGGCATACACTCAAACCCTTATACAAAGGTTAGATACCCTAAACCAGCAGCGTAGTGAGCGCGCGCTAGCGCTTATGGATCTGCAAGGTCAACGTGTATTTCAGCTTATTCCAGCACTGTTTCACTTCAACCACCCGATCATTCCCGGTTTTTACGAAGCCAGTAGCCCAAGCGGCTTGTTTGGTTTTGAAGCCAACGAACTCCAGCAGCAATTTCTCGATGATATCGCGCTCGCATTGGGTCAACCTTTGCCGCAGCCAAGTCAAAACGAGATCCTTGGTCTGTACACGATGGGAAGTACCTCATCGATAGGCCAAAGCACGTCAAGTGATTTGGATATTTGGGTCTGTATCTCCCCGCAAATGTCGACTAAATCCAGAGAACTGCTCAGCAATAAGTGTTTGCTGATAACAGACTGGGCAAAAGGCCTTGGGGTGGAAGCGAACTTCTTTTTAATGGATGAAGACCGTTTCCGTAGCAACATCTCTGAGGAGATGACCGGTGATAACTGTGGTTCATCACAACACCTATTGCTACTGGATGAATTCTATCGTTCTGCGGTGCGTCTAGGCGGCCAGCGTCTGTTGTGGCAAATCGTGCCGCCAGAGATGGAAGAGTGCTACGAAGATTACGTCGCCAAAATGTGCGATGAAGGCCATATCAACTGCGATGAGTGGATTGACTTCGGGCGTCTGAATCGCATTCCTGCAGAAGAGTACTTTGGTTCGAGTCTGTGGCAACTCTATAAGAGTATCGACTCCCCTTATAAGTCGGTACTTAAAGCTATTTTGCTTGAGGCGTATTCTTGGGAATATCCGCACACTCAATTACTAAGCATTGATACTAAACGTCGCTTCTTTGCCCATGAACCTGATCTCTATGGTATGGACGCGTATTATCTGATGCTTGAGAAAGTAACGCGCTATCTTGAGCGTATTGGCGATGAGACCCGCTTGGATTTGGTACGTCGCTGTTTCTATCTCAAAACGCACGAGAAATTATCTCGTGAGCCAGGTGTCGGTTCGATGCCATGGCGCCGTGAAGCCTTGACGCAAATGACCACCAATTGGAATTGGTCGCAAGAGGTGCTCAAAGAGCTCGACAACCGCCGTAATTGGAAGGTTGAGCAGGTGATGCAAGTGCATAATTCTCTGCTTGATGCACTGATGCTCAGCTATCGTAACCTGATTCAGTTTGCGAGACGCAATGACATCACCTCGGCAATCAGTCCGCAAGACATCAGTATTCTTGCTCGTAAGCTGTATGCCGCGTTTGAGGTATTGCCGGGCAAAGTCACTCTGCTCAATCCGCAAATCTCACCTGATTTACATGAGCCCGATCTAACGTTTATTGAGGTTCAGCAAGGTAAGAGTTACCAGTCGGGTTGGTATCTATATAAGCAGCCGCTGATCCCGCATCGAATCCTAGGTCAAGCACCACTCGAGCATAACGAATACTTAAGTAAGCTTGTTGCTTGGGCGTTCTTTAATGGCCTTATCACTGAGTCGACACGTTTGAACTCGGTAGTGCGTGATGCGCATATTGATATCGATAAGTTCTATCAGATGGTCAGTGATCTGCGTAATACCTTCTCGTTGCGCAAGCGTCGCCCGAGTATGCAAGCATTGGGTAGTCCATGTGAGATAAGCCAGCTTGCCATGTTCATCAACTTTGAGAACGATCCGACGCGGGAGCTTTCTGCGAAGGCGTCTAAAGTTGATTTGAAGAATGTTGATATCTTAAGTTTTGGCAGCGAAGGTAAAAGCCTGATTGGTTCGGTCGATTTGGTGTACCGTAACTCTTGGCATGAAGTGCGCACCCTTCACTTTGAAGGTGAAACGGCAATGCTGGATGCACTAAAAACCGTGCTCGGAAAAATGCACCAAGATGCGTTCCCGCCAGAGTCGGTGGACGTGTTCTGCTATAGCAAAAACTTGCGCGGCGTGTTAAGAAACACTGTCTATCAATTGCTAGCGGAGTGTATTGAGCTGCGTTTGAAACCGATTGACCAGGAAAAGCGTCGCCGCTTCAAAGCACTGAAAGTCGCCAACCAGATGTATGGCTTGTTCTTTGAACGTCGTGGAGTTTCGATGCAGAAATTGGAGAACTCGGTGGATTTCTACCGCAGTATTTCGACTAACAAACTGCAAGGCTCACCGCTACTCATGCTGGATAAAGAAGTCGAGTATCAGTTGCCTCAAGTGGTCGACGGGTTTGCCAGCGAAGGTTTGATCCAGTTCTTCTTCGAAGACACTGACAACGGCTTCAACATCTATGTGTTGGATGAATCAAACCAGGTTGAGGTTTACCACCAGATGCGCGGCAGTAAAGATGAGATGATTGCTAGCGTAAACAGTTTCTACACCTCAAACGTTAACAATGACAGTGAGGTGTCATCCAAGTTGATCAACTTCAACTTGCCGCAGTACTACCAGCTGGTTCATGCGGAAGAAGGAGAGCCTTATATCATTCCTTACCGTAACGACGGCGGCTCTTCCAACTCTCGTAATTCAAAAGCAGTGAATGCTTGATGCATCGATTGGGCTTATACCCAGTCGATGTCTTCACCCGCGTGTTTCCCACACTCTTCTTTGACCATAGCCATCAGTTCAAGACCGGTCTTTGAGCATGTCCACTTCTCTTCAATGAGTTTGAAGTGAAAACCACCTGATTTCGACGCAAGCCAGATCTCATGCATCGGTTCTTGGCGGTTGATGATGATTTGACTGCGGTCTTCAAATTCTAGTGTCATGACGTTGCCCGTCACTTCATAATCGATATCGGCACCCGATTCGTCGATAGCTTCTTCGATGTTTTGTAGTTGAGCGTCGACCAGTTGGTGAAATTCCGTGTCGTTCATTTTGTAATCCTATTGCTTTTCTAATTCGTGGTGCGATTATAGGGGGCATTGATTCAATAATCACGATATGCAAAATGAAAAAGACGATTACAGCAATGTTTATGCTGGTAATAGTAGGACTAGCGGGATGCGGCCAGACTGGCGAATTGTATATGCCTGCTGAAGACGCACCAACCAACGAGCAAGCACAATAACGATAGCCATCGACACAGTGTAAAGGGATACAGGATTTGGATTATTTCAACTATCAGGACGATGGCCAGCTTTGGGCCGAGAATACGTCACTTACCAAACTTGCCGAGCAATACGGCACACCACTTTATGTTTATTCCCGTGCGACGCTTGAGCGTCACTGGAATGCATTTGATAAATCTGTCGGCGACCATCCACACTTGGTGTGTTATGCAGTGAAAGCGAACTCGAACATCGGTGTGCTTAATGTATTGGCACGTTTAGGTTCAGGCTTTGATATTGTTTCTGGCGGCGAGCTAGAACGTGTGGTTGCCGCGGGTGGCGATCCAAGTAAAGTGGTGTTCTCTGGTGTTGGTAAAACCGCGCAAGAGATGCGCCGTGCGCTTGAGCTTGGTATTAAGTGCTTCAATGTTGAATCGGAACCTGAGCTAGAGCGTCTTAACCAAGTCGCTGGTGAGATGGGGGTTGTGGCACCCATTTCATTGCGTATTAACCCAGATGTCGATGCGAATACTCACCCATACATTTCAACCGGTCTTCGTGATAACAAATTTGGTATTGCGTTTGATCGCGCGCCAGCCGTCTACAAATTTGCCAGTAGCTTACCTAACCTAGCGGTTCATGGTATCGATTGTCATATTGGCTCTCAGCTAACGGATATCGAACCATTCATTGATGCGACCGATCGCTTGCTAGCGCTTATCGATCAATTACGTGCCGACGGCGTTGATATTCGCCACTTAGATGTCGGTGGTGGTCTTGGTGTGGTTTATCGTGATGAGTTGCCACCACAGCCATCGGATTACGCCAAAGCACTGCTGGCTCGCTTAGAGAACCATCCTGAGCTTGAACTGATTTTTGAACCAGGTCGTGCGATTGCGGCTAACGCTGGCGTACTACTGACCAAAGTTGAGTTCCTAAAGCACACTGAGCATAAGAACTTCGCCATCATTGATGCGGCGATGAACGACCTTATGCGCCCTGCGCTGTATCAAGCGTGGCAAGATATCATCCCGGTTAAGCCTCGTGAAGGCGAAGCCACGACTTACGATTTAGTTGGCCCAATCTGTGAAACGGGCGACTTCATTGGTAAAGATCGCGCCTTAGCACTCGAACCAAATGATCTACTGGCCGTTCGCTCTGCTGGTGCTTACGGTTTTGTTATGTCTTCTAATTACAACACGCGACCACGAGTTGCCGAAGTGATGGTTGACGGCGAGACGGCGCACCTTGTACGTAAGCGTGAAACCTTAGAGAGTCTTTGGGAACTAGAAAGCATTTTGCCGGAGTAACAGAACCACTATGCACTTCCACTTTTCTAAAATGCACGGTTTGGGTAACGACTTTATGGTTGTTGACTGTATTACCCAGAACGTTTTCTTTTCACCTGAGCTTATCCGCCGTTTAGCGGATAGGCACACAGGCGTTGGTTTTGACCAACTGTTGATTGTTGAAGCACCTTACGATCCTGAAACGGATTTCCATTATCGCATTTTCAACGCGGATGGCAGTGAGGTAGAGCAGTGTGGCAATGGCGCGCGCTGTTTTGCTCGCTTTGTGCAGATGAAAGGGCTCACCAACAAATACAGCATCAGTGTCAGCACCAAGAAAGGCAAAATGGTGCTCAAGTTAGAAGAGAATGACTTGGTGACGGTCAACATGGGCCAACCTGAGTTCGAGCCAAGCAAGATCCCATTTAAAGCGAAGCAAAAAGAAAAGACCTATATTCTACGTGCCGGCGACCATACCTTATTCTGTGGTGCCGTCAGTATGGGTAATCCCCACGTCGTTACCGTGGTTGACGATACGCAAACCGCGGATGTGGATACCTTAGGTCCGCTATTAGAATCACATGAACGCTTCCCAGAGCGCGTTAACGCGGGTTTTATGCAAGTGCTTAGCCGTGATGAAGTGAATCTTCGCGTGTATGAGCGCGGTGCGGGTGAAACCCAAGCGTGTGGTAGCGGCGCGTGTGGTGCGGTCGCGGTAGGCATAGTGCAAGGTTTGCTGGATGAAACGGTGGAGGTGCACTTGCCGGGCGGCGATTTGAAGATCAGCTGGAAAGGTCCGGGACATCCGCTGTATATGACAGGAGCAGCGGCTCACGTTTTCGATGGGCAGATTTCTTGTTAGCCAATAACCCATTATACTAATGGCGGGTCTTTCGAGACCCGTCATTTTTTTATTTATATGACAGGGACTAAAGGGAATCATTTTGTCTGAGTTTGAAGCGAGCCACCTAACAGCAGAAGTGGTAGCAGAGTATCTTTCTGATCATCCAGATTTTTTTAAGGGTAGAGAATCGCTAGTAGAGTCGCTTTCCTTACCACACCAGCAGCAAGGTGCGGTGTCTTTAGTGGGAATTCAGCTGCAACGACAGCGTGAACGCATTGAAGCACTGGAAGAAGAGATCACCGCCTTGATGTCGCTAGCGGCTCGCAATGATAAAACCTTCTATGAGTTTATGTCGCTGCAAGAAAACCTGTTGAAGTGCCATGATCTGCAAAGCGTCGTTTCGGCCATTAAACACACCGCAACCGGCCTGAACTTGCGTGGCTACCTTAAGCTTATCGACAGCGATGACAATGCCGACCCATTATCGATGGAAAGCTGGAAACGCTTTATCACCAATCATCTCAATGGAAAAGAGGCGTACTTAGGTCGTCTACGTCAAGCAGATCGCACTATGCTATTTACTGAGCAGCAGATCATCGATGGCCAAGTGCCAGAGCTTGGTTCTTATGTGGTTCTGCCGCTCAAGCGTAAGTTTGCTCAAGGTCTGCTCATCTTTTCAAGTGACGACGGAGGTCACTTCCAACCGGATATGGATACCCTGTTTTTGCGCCACCTCGCGCTGGTGGTTTCCTATCTATGCGAGCACCTCGATTGGCAGGTGCAAGAGGAAGACAATGTCAGACCAAACCACGCCTAATGCCAACCTTCCTAGCGGACTGCAAAAGCCGCTAGATAAGTTCTACGAATACCTGCGTAGCGAGAAAGGGCTCAGCCTGCATACTCAACGCAACTACCGCCAGCAGCTCGAAACAATGGGGCAGCACCTAAATGAGATGGGCGTAAATGCTTGGACGAAAGTGGACGCTGGATGGGTAAGGCAGCTAGCTGGTAAGGGGATGCGTGAAGGGATGAAAGCGAGCAGTATCGCTACGCGTCTATCGTCGCTGCGCAGCTTCTTCGATTTCCTTATTCTGCGTGGTGAACTGTCTGCGAACCCTGCAAAAGGCGTCAGTGCGCCGCGTAAGCAAAGACCTCTACCTAAGAACTTAGATGTGGATGAAGTTTCCCAGCTTTTGGAAGTGGATGAAACTGACTCGCTGGCGATTCGCGATCGTGCCATGATGGAAATGATGTATGGCGCAGGGCTGCGTTTGGCGGAAATGGTGGGGATTGATGTTAAGCACCTCAATTTGTCGAGTGGCGAAATTCGCGTTATCGGTAAAGGCAACAAAGAGCGTAAGGTGCCTTTCTCTGGGTATGCGACGGAATGGGCGAAAAAGTGGCTTAAGGTGCGTGGTGAGTTAGCTAAACCGGGCGAGCCAGCATTGTTCGTCTCCAAACTGGGTACGCGTATTTCCCATCGCAGTGTACAAAAGCGTATGGCGGAGTGGGGACAAAAGCAGTCCTTGGCAAGTCATGTTAGCCCGCACAAACTGCGTCACTCGTTTGCGACTCACATGCTTGAGTCGAGCAATAACCTGCGTGCGGTACAAGAGCTGCTGGGCCATGAGAATATCTCAACCACGCAGATCTATACCCACCTTGATTTCCAACATCTTGCCCAAGCGTATGATCAAGCTCACCCTAGAGCCCATAAGAAAGGTAAGCCTAAGCAACAAGAGGATTCCTAATGCGCTTTTATCGTAGCCTAGAGACCATCAAGGCGATGACCTTTGACCTTGATGACACCCTTTATGACAATTGGCCGATCATTCGTGAGGTCGAGCAAAAAGCGGCTCAGTGGTTGCAGCAAAACCACCCGATCAGTCAGCAGTGGGACAAAGCACAGTGGCAAGCGTTCAAATTTCAGTTGGCTAAGCAAGATCCGATGTTGAAACACGATGTCACCGAGTGGCGTTATCAGCAGATAAAACAGGGGCTGGGGCATTTGGGTTACGATGATCCCAAAGCGACCGAGGCTGCAAAAACGCTAATAGATCATGTGTTGGAATGGCGCAGCGATTTCGATGTTCCACATGAAACACATCAGTTTTTGACGACCTTGAGTGAGAAGATGCCACTGGTGGCTATCACTAATGGTAATGTGGATGTCGATAAAATCGGCTTGGGGCGCTACTTTTCCTTGGTACTAAAGGCAGGCCCTGATGGCCGGGCCAAGCCTTATGCGGATATGTTCGACAAAGCGGCCGATTTCCTGGCCTTGCCGCGCCAGCAGATCTTGCATGTGGGCGATCATGTGGTGACGGATGTGGCAGGGGCTAAACGCAACGGTTTTAGTGCTTGCTGGTTTAACGATAAAGGTGTTGAGCCTCGTGATATTCCTCGAATGAAGCTTCTGCCAGACGTTGAGATAAGCCGCATTGAGCAGTTGCTTGAGCTAACGCGCTAAGCACTATCGCGTCAAAGCGTGTCCGCTGCGTTCTGCTTTAAAGCGCAGCATATACTCGTCAAAGAATGTGAGCATGGCGTTAGCGTCATGCTCGCTCGCCACTTGTCGAGTGATCTCTGTACACACCTCAAAGGTACACAAATTTCCGGCTTGCTGGTTTCTTCGCAATGCATATCTCGACAGCTGATCCGTATCCAGATGCACTTTGGGTAGCGATTGCAGCCACGCGCTGCGATTGAGCATCTTTTTCGCTTCCTGCCAAGTGCCATCCAGCACGATGAAGTTGCTTGTTTGTCTTTGCTGCTGCGCCTGCCATACATCCAGAGGCACGCTGTCTTCACTTGGAAATACTAGTACGGGCAGGTTAGGACTGGTTTCGGGCAAGCAGCGCTCACACGGCTGCTTACGTTGCCATTCTGTGACCTTGCTGCTCGCAAACAACCTATCGATCAGCTTTCCAGTATTGGTTGCTCGAGAAAACTCGTTAGGGTGAGTAAGTAGGGTAAAACAAAGATCAAAGGCGATCGTCGGGATCGCCTTACAATAGCAATTGTGGATAAAACCACAAGTTGTACACATTGGCTTCATAGTTGGGATCTATTCGCCTTTAAATAATACTAAGCCGCCATTGGCGATCGGGTATAGGATATCTCCCACCTTTTCTTGCTTAGCAATGAGCTTGTTGCCGTCTAACGTAAAGATTCGCTGCGACACTAAGTATTGCTGCTGGTGGCGCGTCATGATGACTTGTACTTGCTTATTATTCAGTTGCTGCCAAAAACCGCGCTCTTCGGTGGCTGGTGAGTCATCTGGATACTCATAGCGAGTGATGGCGGTATGATCAGGAAGCAATGTCATTGAGACAGTGAAGCCAGCCGTTTCAGTGGACTGTGCAACATAGCTGCCGGCCCAGTTTAGCGTAGTATCTGAGTTGGACAGCGTGGCGCAGCCTTGTCGAGTTTGGTCACCCATGGTGATGACGCCTGTCCAACCATAAATAGTGTCGCTCATGGTGTCGTTACACAGCTTACTGCTCATCTGTAGATTTGCATCGTCAAACTCATAGCGGCGGGTCGTTTGGGTAACCTTACGATCTTTAAGCTTCAGCGACTGCTTGTCTTCCCCCATCATCGCGAAGCTTGCTTGTTTGCTGGTGTCGAATTTTAGTGACCAGAAAGGCTCGTTGCCCAGCACCTGTGTAGGTCTAAGCGGCTGATCGCAACGCTTTGGGTTTTCTGCGGTGAGCATGTTGACCTGTTTCACCACAAAGCGACCGGTGTAATCGGAATCAAATCCACGATGGCTTGGTGGCTCAAGGTAGCCAATGACTTCCGCATAGACTGGTTGATAAGGCTTGCGAGTCAGCTTTTCAGCTTCTGATTGAACCTCTTTTGGCAGTTGGAGCCAATATTGGTGCTGGCTGCCACATGGTTGAATAGTACGCGTCTCGTGACCAATGACGGCCTGTCCACGCATCACATAGGTTTGCGGTGTGATCGTTTCTGGACGTGATAGCTCAGCAGAAGTCACTTGAGGCGTGCTTTGCGGCGACTCTGAGTTGAAAGACGAACAGGCTTGAAGCAATATGAGCGGAGCAACCGCGAGCGGTAGACGCGACATTGTCATTGAATTTTCCTTATTTAGAACGATCACAGGTATCCACACCATTATGGCATATTGGTTATTTAAAACAGAGCCAGATGAGTTTTCCATCGACGCACTGCGTGTAAAAGGGAGCTCATGCTGGGAAGGCGTTCGTAATTATCAAGCGCGTAACATGATTCGCGACGAGATGAAGCTGGGCGATTTAGTGCTCATTTATCACTCCTCATGCAAGACAATAGGCGTGGCTGGTATTGCTCGTATTACCAAAGAAGCCTATCCCGACCATTTCCAGTTTGATATCAACAGCGACTACTACGACCCAAAGTCCGATCCTGATAACCCGCGCTGGTTAATGGTAGACATTGAATATGTCGAAAAGTTTAAGCGCGTTCTGCCGCTAAGTATTCTTAAAGTGATGCCTGAGCTTGAGAATATGCCGTTGGTAAAACGAGGTAATCGCTTGTCCGTGATGCCAGTATCAGAGTCTGAGTGGTCTGCGATTTTGGCGCGAGTGGCTCGCTAGATTTGTGCGTGAGACTTTCTGTTCTTGGGACTTTTGTTTATGAAGCTTTTTGCTCCAGGGAATAAAGTTCAGCAAGCTCCCATGCCCAATGGCGAGGATATGCGCCATATAGGGGTGAGCATGGGAGGGTACGACTTCGTTACAGTAGGTGTTTCTTCAAAAACTCTGCAACGGCGTCATCTGCATTGCTGCCAATGACGGTATTGTTTGGTAGGGCTTTTTTCACTTTCTCGTGAGCATTTTCCATGACCAAGCCATGACCTGCCATGCTTAGCATCTCGGCATCGTTCATGCCATCGCCAAATGCGATACAGTTTTCAAGTCCGTATCCAAGCTTCTCCGCGACAGCTTTCAAGGCTTCACCTTTAGACACTTCTTTTGCCATCACTTCTAAGCACCAAGGTGTCGAAAACGCGATATTGAGCGAATCACCAAACTTCTCACGCAGTGCATCCTCAAACTCAACCAAATGTTCATGGTCTTGCTTTGGATGGGTGATAAAGATCTTAGCGATACCCTGAGTTGGTGCGTTGCTAGCATCAAACAAGTTATAGGTAAAGCCCGTCTCAGTATGGAACTTTCGCAAGAATTCATCTTCTTGGTTTAGTAACCAAGTGTCATCTTGATACATGTGAACAAACAGTTCGCTGTCGGTGTTCAAAACATCCACTACAGATTGAACCATGTCTTGTGGAATGTTTTCGCTGTATAGCAGCTCACCTTTCTCATCGTGAACACGGGCGCCGTTAGAGGTGATCATATAGGCAGGAATGCCAACAGATTCACGAATGCCCGCTACGTCGACATGATGACGACCTGTGGCGAAGATAAAGGTATAGCCCTTGGCGTGCAGCTCTTTTAAGGTTTGCTTAGAGTTGGCACTGAGTAGGTGGTCGGGTGCCAGTAGGGTACCGTCTAGATCTGAGGCAACAATTTTGATGGAATCTCGATTCAGGGTCATAGTTCTCTCTTCGTGTCACAGGTAAAAGCGAGTCGCTTGGCGCGGCCAACAAAGCCGTCACAATGGTGACAATTGTAGGGGATCTGGGCGCAGAAAAAGAGGGTAAATGGTGAATTGATTTGTTTCCTCATTTACCGACTTTTCCGCAATTTATGGCTTTCAGTACTGTTTATCTGTAAAAGACGTGTTAGCGCCAAAGAATGTGGTTATCGCATCCAGTGCTTGGTTGCGATATTGGTCTTTTTCAAACAGCACTTCGTGTTTGGCGCCATCGACTGTAACAAGGGCAGCGTTTGCATTGGTGCGTGACAGTTTATTGATAAAGCGCAGTTGGTCTTGGTTACTTACAATCTGATCGGCGCCTGCTTGGACCACAAGCAGTGGAATATTGACTTGTCTAGTTTGTTGAATGCATTGCTTAGCTGCCATTAAGCCTTGCCACACCCAACGCGTGCTCGGGCCGCCGATTTTTAGCTCAGGCATCTTTTCATACAGGTCGCGAAACCAGTGATAACGTACTTCACTTGAAGAGAGCGGGTTGATGTCGAACGGTTTTGCCACATAACCTTGATAGCCCGGGGCATAGGTTGGGGTTGGGTAAATCGCTGTCATGATTTGCGAGAGCCAAATAGCAATCGGTTTTAGGTACCAAGGAACATTCACGCCATACATCGGGGCGCTCAGTGCAATCTTATCAAAACCATGATTAGGGCGAGTTTGCAGATATCGAGTAGAAATGTTGCCGCCCATAGAGTGCGCGAGTAGGTGGCGCTGCTCATAGTGGCTCAAATCAAAGTGCTCTAACAGTAACTGCATGTCATCGAGGTAGTCGTCAAACTCATTAACGTGACCCATTTCAGAGTTGGGTGCTAGGTGAGTAGACAGCCCCTGACCGCGATGATCAAATGAATAAATGTTGTAGCCTTGCTGGTAGAAGTCAAAAAACAGTTCCTGATATTTCCAGGCTGACTCGATGCGTCCGTTGACGACCACAAGGGCTTTGGTATGGCTTTCGTGGGTTAACTTACACCAATAGAGCCGTTTACCATCCTTTGCTCTGAGCTTGCCCTCATGGCGACTCTCCCATAATTGAGCTATTTGTGTGTTTATTGCTTGCTCAAATTGAGGTTCTTGAGTATAAGAGATATCAGTAGCATTCTTTTTGTGCATACATAGGCCTGCTTCAATATTTGTGTATAATGCACTGTTTTTTCGACATTTTTGTGTCGATGTGCAGGGTGATTAGTCCACGAGGTGTCTTATTTAGTTAAGAGTAAACCAGTGGTGAGGAAATACAATGGATTATCATGTTTGGTTTGCTTACGTGGTGACAGCAATCGTGTTCAGTTTGGCGCCGGGATCGGGCACCGTTAATTCGATCAGCAATGGCTTGAGCTACGGGACGCGCAAATCCCTTGCAGCCATTGTTGGCTTGCAGATCGGGCTGGCGATTCATATTGTGCTGGTGGGTGCAGGTATTGGCGCACTTGTCGCGCAATCTGCATTGGCATTCAGTGTGATCAAGTGGGTTGGGGTGGTGTACCTCATTTGGCTTGGCATTCAAAAATGGCGAGATACACAATCTGTATCCGCTAAAACTGCACATGAGAGTCGCAGTACAGGACAACTGCTGCGCAGCGCAGTACTGATAAACCTCACCAACCCGAAATCGATCGTGTTTTTGGTGGCGCTGTTTCCGCAGTTTATTGACCCTGCGGGCGACCAGTTTCAACAACTGATGATTTTGGGCATTACCACCGTCGTCATCGATGCGGTGGTTATGCTTGGCTACACCTCGCTCGCATCACAGATGGGACGCTATATTCGTTCGGATCGAGTGATGGGGCGTATCAACAAAGTATTTGGTTCTATGTTCGTGGGATGCGGCGCCTTGTTGGCCGCGGCTAAGTCGTAGGCTGGCGGTTTGGATATGTACGCTACCTACGTAGCGCGTCAGCCCATCTTCAATGCACGTCGCCATACCTTGGGGTATGAGCTACTGTTTCGTGATGGTGAACGCAATGCGTTTCCAGTCCATGTGGATGCCAACCGAGCCACTTATCGCCTCATCGCAGAGAACTTCTTATCGCTTGGAGTGAACCCTGCTCTTTCGAACTCTCGGTGTTTTATTAATTTCCCACAGCAGAGCCTCATACGTCGCTTGCCGCTTATTTTACCAAAAGAGCGAGTGGTGATTGAGATATTAGAAACCTGTGAGCCCAACGATGAGCTTTATGAGGCTATCAAAGAGTTATCACGCAGTGGTTATATGATCGCCCTTGATGACTTCGTTTATAAAGAAGCGTGGGAGCGTTTTCTCCCCTTTGTGCAGATAGTTAAGCTCGACATTATGTCGATGGGAGTCGAGCAAGCGTGTCAGTTTGTTGAGTGTCAAAAAGCTAAGGGCAGCCCAAGGCATTATCTGGCTGAACGTGTGGAAACCGAACAAGAGTTCCTACTAACCAAGCAGTCTGGATTTAAGTTCTTCCAAGGCTTTTTCTTTAGCAAACCTATCATGGAAAAGCAGGTCTACATTAGCCCTGAACAGCTGGTGGCCATGGAGCTGTTTCAGCAAGTGTGCGTGCCTGAAGTTGACTTTGATAAGGTTGAACAGATTGTCGCCAAGGATGTCTCTTTGTCCTATAAGCTGCTGCAGTTCGTCAATACCATGAGTCCGCGTCTAGAGTCAGAGATCTCATCATTCCGCCAAGCCTTGGTCTATCTTGGACAAGACAAACTCAAACTGTTTGTGTCGCTCAGCGTCGCGTCTTTTATCTCAAGCAACAAGCCTAAAGCCCTGTATGAGTTATCACTGCAGCGAGCGCAATTTTGTCGCTTGATGACCAAGTACCCGCCATTCAGGCAATACAAAGATCAAGCCTTCATGATTGGTCTGTTCTCGATTTTGGATGCGTTGATGGACCTCTCTCTTGAGCAATTGATTACTCAACTGCCGTTATGTGAAGAGATAAAGCGCGCCTTGCTTGAGCGTCAGGGGCCTTATGGTCGTTTATTGCTGATTGGTGAGTGTTTCGAATCTGCAGACTGGCAAGGGCTTGAGCAGCATCGGGTGCAGCTTGGTGTGTCACAAAATCAAGTGTTTGCAGCGCTGGCCGATGCACAGCGCTGGAGCCAAAAAGTTCAAGCGTTGAGTTAATCTCATTTCTGCGGCGTTTTCTTCGGTAACACACTCAGCATATTTTGGTAGGCCATCTTGTCGGCAACGTGCTTCGGCAGTGCGGACAAGATAGGCGACCATACCGCCAAGGCTCCTGCCTGATATTGGAACTGTCCAACCACATCACTACCAATCATAAACCGCTCTGGATAGGCTTCAATCAGCGATAGCCAGCGGAGGTCAATTTGCCCTTTAGGCATCATCACTTCAATTAAACTCCACGATGCCAAAATGTATAGGTTGTCGTGCTCACTCAGCAAATCAGCGACGGTCTGGTACAGAAACTTCATGGTGATGGTTCTGGTCAGTGTCGTTGTGGTTCCTGCATGCGCCCATAGAAACCGAGTGTCTGGGTGATCACTCAAGGCCTGTTCAAGTTCCTGCAAATATAAAGGGTTATCTTCGCGTTGAGATGTGATGTTGGTATGCAAAAGAACTGGCATATCATGTTGTGCGGCAAGATCATACACCTTGCTCAGTGCAGGATGATTGGCTCTTGGTTTTTCATCGGAAGTCAAAGCGGTTAGGTGATCATGACGGGTAATCACTTCGCCAATGCCTTGCCAAAATCCGGGGCGGTAGTTGAGCTCTCGTTCGATATGCTCTGCGGCGTTCATGTCTGTGGTGTTGAAACCACTGATAAATGGGTGCAGTCTGGCTTGGCTTTCGGTGGGTAATGATTCTACTTCACGGGCGATGAGTTCATCGGTGAAGGAGTAGTAATACACAGGAGTATCGTCACCGTAGACAAAGCGGGGCGCTTTTGGTGCGCTAGCATCCCACTTTTTCATCACGGGTAAGCCCATAACGTAAGCATGATCGATGTTTTGCTCGTCCATGGTGCTGATTAATGCGGCAGCACCATCTGAGCGTTGGAAATAGTCAACAAGGTGTACTTCGGCGTCATTGACGCGACCTTGATAGGCGGCACTGCAGCCAGATGTGAGTATGGCAAAGCACGCAACTATTGTATTGCGTGTCACGTTTGAGGCTAATTTCATGATTTACGTCCCTGTGATTTAGCTTTGCTAAAGCTATCACGGCTAACGCTATCACGACAGCTAAGTGACGTAAATCTAGGCGGTTTGTTGTTTTTGTTAACGCTTTAGGGCGAAGTGTAGGAATTTATCACCTTGATAGGTCAACATCCCTCTGTCACCGGGATTGAGGTGGTGGTAGTAGTGGACACCAATCTGAAACTCTCGCTTAGGACCGAAGGCGCCTTTTTGAATGTAGATCCAATATTCGTCTTCTTGTGTGGGATCTTCTGTCTCAACCACTTGCTTATCGAGAATAGTGACCGAGGCTTTTCGCTCCGGTGCATCGATACCAAAAGTGTGTTTTTGCTGAATGAAAACAAATAGATAGCCAGCGACGCCGATCAGTAGCACCACCGCTAGAATGAGAGTGATAGGCATATTAACCCCGTATATTCCAATGCGCTGGAACTAAGATCGCACAAAAACCGCAGAAAATAAGCTGTCTTAGTGGGTTTTGCCGAGAATTTTAGGCTCATATCACACAAAAGGCAGTGGAATTAGGGTTAAATCTTTACTTGAATTTACCTAACAATTGTCGAATTCTTAATACAGATGGTTAACAATGGAGTGAACCGAAAGTAAAGACATGAGCCAGCACGGCTTTTTCACATTTCGCTGGTGTTGGGAGGGATGGATATGTCTGATATTGAAAGCGTGGTTGTACGCACACGACGTTTGGAAAAATTGCTCAGGCAGCAATATCGAGCAGATGGCAAAGGTTTGCATCAGCTAGTAACGAGCTGTGAGGAGCGCCTGCCTCATGATGTAATCAGTAAATTGCGTTATATCGCTACCATTCGCAATAAAATTGTTCATGAGGATGATTTTGAGTTGGACGACAAGTCCGGGTTTTTGCGTACTTGCGATGAGTGTGAACAAGAACTCACTCCACGCAGTAGCCGATTTATCTGGCGTACAGCAATGTGGTTGATGGCGTTGATTACGCTAATTGCTATGGGCTTTTACTACGTGCACTGGGAAAAAGTGCTGCACATTCTCGCCAAATAATCGTACGAGGTAGTCGATTGACGCTTAAGCGAGTGGCTAGCCTGACTACTCATCTAACGAAAACGAAAAAGGGACGCTGAAAGCGTCCCTTTTTTGATCTTGCGGCTTTGACTCAGTCAATACTAGTAAAGCATCGGCAGTGTCATTAGCCCTACTACTACGGCTATCATCACTAGACCTTGCTTCTGAGAAGATGAAATCATAACACTGCTCCTTTCAATAATTCTGTCGTTGGAAATAAGAATAGCACTGTTTTTGGCTTTTAGGCAATGATATTCTTCAATTCTTTCTGTTTTATGACGTTTTCTAACGTTAATTTGATCTCAATGCCACAAGGAAACAGTGTATTTATTTTGTGTTAATTTTGTCCGCATGGCGTTTTGTGATGCAAGTCCGTATTAAGTGTTTGTTTTGTTTGGAATAAATTGTGTTTACATGTTGCTCAATAAATCAAGGTGCATTTTTGAGGCTTTGGTGTTCTCACAGGTCTCTGTGGTGTTTGTTGTGATGTTGGTGGCAAGGTTTTTAACTTCAGTTATCTTGAGAGGTGAGAAATTGGTCTAGATTTTCTTACTCAGTGATAGAAAATCGATGTTTTTGTTAGGTCATTAGAAAGTTAACGTTTCTTTTAGTTGATTTTCTTTAGGTTAATTATGATTTAAAACAGTGGTTTATGTGTGACTTTGGATGCAAGTATGAAATAAATACATTGCCATACTCAAGTAGAGCAGAAGAAATGGAAGCTCTATTGGCTAATGTAAGGGCAAACGTTTGCTTTTTAAATTAATGCGGTTGTCAGTAGCGGGCTGTATAAAGGAGTGAAATTTACCAATGTCAAAACGAGAATGGTTTAGTTTAAGACAAGTCCAACTTTTACCCCTTAGCACTGGACAGGATCAGTGAGCTTCATACACTGGGAGCGATAATAAGAACTGGGTATGTGTATGTGGAGTTGGCTGGCAGTCGCGCTTTCGGGCTTGCTGTATATTTTTGCGGATGAAAAAGGGGACAAGGTCAGAATGGTGCTGTTCAGTTTGCTGACGCATGCACTGTTAGCCACAATGATTTTGGCCATTGACCATTTGCAGTCCTATCAAATATGGATGTTGCTTGGGCTTGGCGTGTTCGCGGTGAGCGACGCGATAGCACAGTGGCAACAGCATACTAAATTTAGCTTTGTGGGCTTTATTCTTGCTCAGTTGGTTTATAGTTGGGCGATTTGGGGAGTCGTGGACAGTCAGTTTGTGCTCTGGTTGCCTGCACTACTGCTGTGTATTGCTATCGTGACGTTTTTGTTACTTTTACCACGTTTGGACTCATTTTTAATGCCTGTGGCATTCATGGGGCTATCTTTAGTGCACTTGCTTTGTGCTGCAGGAGAGGCGTGGCTGATTGCCGGAACATCATCATCGACCCTAGGCTTTGCCGGTGCGCTGGTATTGCTGCTATCTGCGCTACTTTTGGCACTCGACCAGTATCACTTTCAATCTAGGCGAGCTCGCTATGTGGTATCTGGCAGCTACTATGCCGCGCAAAGTTTGCTGATCGCTTCTGCTTTGTCTTTCGCGGCGCAGTAACTGTCCTTATGTTTAAGTCAGTGCCTTTGCGATAGATCATCGTGATGGGGAGTAAACTGGGCTAGTATGGCGATCTGAACATTTAGTAAGGTATTCATCATGACAGCATCTGACATTCACGCTCATAAAGTTCTTAATCTGTTGCGCGAGCAGCCGATGAGTCGAACGCAACTTGAGCAAACCGTTATTGAACAGTTTGGCGTCAATGCCACTTTTCGCACTTGCAGTCGCGATGGTTTTGACCTTGACTCTTTGCTAGCATTTTTTGTCGAAAAGCAAAAAGTGATTGAGAATGATGGACTGTGGAGCCTAAACATCGAGCGAGTCTGTTCTCACTAAACGATAAATAGCCTGCTATACTCCCAGAAAATTTCGTTAGCAGGCTGTAATCCATGGATATTCTTTCAGCGGCGACCATGTTATTTCTCATCATGGATCCGCTTGGCAACCTTCCCATCATTCTTTCAATACTCAAACACGTCGATCCTGAGCGTCGTCGCAAGATATTAGTACGCGAGCTGTGCTTTGCTTTGCTCATTCTGCTTCTGTTCCTTTTTGCAGGGAAAGGCATACTTAGCTTCTTACACGTTGAGCCGGAAACGCTGAGTATTTCGGGCGGTATTATCTTGTTCATCATTGCGATTAGGATGATTTTCCCACAGGCGGGCAGTGTGACAGGTTTAGCCGCAGGTGAAGAGCCATTCATTGTCCCTATGGCGATCCCTATGATTGCAGGGCCATCGGTGATTGCGTCCGTTTTACTGCTCTCAACACAAAATCCAGACAATTTGGTTGAGCTGTCTGCTGCGGTGTTAATTGCTTGGGGTGCGACGTTCTTCATTTTGATGTTCTATAACTTTTTCCACAAACTGCTGGGAGAAAGGGGATTGAAAGCGGTCGAGCGCTTGATGGGCCTATTACTAGTGATGATTTCGACCCAAATGTTCCTAAACGGTGTGAAAAGCTACCTAGGTTAATCGTGAAACGTAAGTAACAAAAAAGAGCCGCATTCGCGGCTCTTTTTCTATAGCTTGTTTGAGAAGGCGTCTACTTTTGCTCTTGGCTTTCGTCATCCTGCTCTGACGCTGGTCCCATCATGTGTTTTTGGCGAATATCCAGCAGAGCGAAAATACCAAACGCCAGTATTGAGTACTTCTCCCAAGTACCGAGTTTGAGCTTATCGCCAAAGGCACCAATGAAAATCGCCATTTGAATACCGTGCATCATAAATAGGAATGCGGTCATGATGTACAGCGCGATCGCGCCCTTACCTGGAAATGGGTGGAAGATGTTTAAGATCAACACAAACCAAACAAATCCAAAGGCGATTTTTGCCAGCATTAATAGCGCTTTCATTGTGATTCCCTCTCAAATAATCGGTAGCTAACCTGACCCGCTGTTTTTTCTTTTAGGAGATCCCAGTGCTCTGGGAGAGCGTCAAGCTGCAGTTCTTTTTCCGTTTCAATATAGATTAACGCATTGTCAGCGAGCCAGCCATTACTCTCTAGACGTTCTATGACATCTGGTAGTAACCCTTTGCGAAAAGGAGGATCGATAAACACCAAGTCTTGCGGTTGCCCAACTTGAGACAAGAAACTTAGTGCATCACCGTGATGAGCTTTGATGTTGTCTGCTTTGACCAGTGCGATATTACTGACAATTTGCTTGTAGGCTTTGTCATTAAGCTCGATCATAGTGACTTGTTCGGCTTGTCTCGACGCGGCTTCAAAACCTAGACCGCCGGAACCTGCGAACAGATCGAGCACCTTGGCGTGCGGAACATCTTGAGCTAGCCAGTTAAATACCGTTTCTTTGACGCGATCGGTGGTGGGTCTGAGCCCTTCTGCATCGTGCACAGGGAGCTTGCGACCACGCCAAAGTCCGCTGATGATGCGAACACTGCCCATCTGGCTTGATGGTTTTTGTGATGGAGTTTGCTTGCGACGTCTAACCATAGATTTTTTGACCGCCAATAAAGTGATACTATAACGGGCTCATTAAAGAGCTTAAATTGATAAGTGACGAAGTGTACCAATCTCTGAGAAAAGTTTTCACTGCTTTGTCACAATTATTTTTGCAACGTCAGACGTAAAATCATCGCGTCTTGGCAACGACGAATTTAAGACATTTGAAAAGACAGTATTCAGGATAGTTTCAGATGACAGAAAAGAAAAAACGCGGACTCCTCTCTTGGCTCGGTTTTGGCGATGAAGAGCAAACTGAGCAAAAACAACAAGACACGTCTGCACAGACCGAATCAGAGCAGCCATCAGTAGAATCAGGTGATGAGCAGCAACCGCAAACTGACAAGGTTGAAGCCAGTGTTGAAGAGACGCTAGAACAGCAAGAAGAGCAAACAGCTCTAGAATCAGTGGACCAAGACGTGGTTGCTGAGGATGAAACTCAAGATACTGAAAAAGCAGAAGCAGAAGCAGAAGCAGAAGCAGAAGCAGAAGCAGAAGCAGAAGCAGAAGCAGAAGCAGAAGTAGAAGTAGAAGCGCCAGTCGCTGCGCGAGTTCAAGAGCAAGAGAAGCCAACAGAAAGCTTCTTCGCACGTTTAAAGCGCAGTTTAAGCCGCACCAAAGCTAACATTGGTGCCGGTTTCTTTGGTTTGTTCAAAGGCAAAGAAATCGACGATGAGCTGTTTGAAGAGCTTGAAGAGCAACTATTAATTGCTGACGTGGGCATGAACACCACGGTAAAAATTATTGATAACCTTACAGAAAAAGCGTCTCGTGCCGATTTAAAAGATGGTGAAGCGTTATACGGCCTTCTAAAAGAGGAAATGGCGGAGATCCTAGTTCAGGTTGAAAAACCGCTGGAAGTGGATTCGACCAAAACGCCATTCGTGATCCTTATGGTGGGTGTTAATGGTGTCGGTAAAACGACCACTATCGGTAAGCTGGCGAAGCAATTTCAGGCTGAAGGCAAGAAAGTCATGCTGGCCGCGGGCGATACCTTCCGCGCAGCAGCGGTCGAGCAGCTTCAAGTATGGGGCGAGCGTAATGACGTTCCTGTGATTGCTCAGCATACTGGCGCGGATAGTGCCTCTGTTATCTACGATGCGATTGAAGCAGCGAAAGCTCGCGGTGCTGACGTTGTCATCGCTGATACCGCTGGCCGTTTGCAAAACAAAGCTAACCTTATGGAAGAGCTGCGTAAAATCGTACGCGTGATGAAGAAGATTGACGACTCGGCGCCGCACGAAATCATGCTAACACTGGATGCGGGCACTGGCCAAAACGCCATTAGCCAAGCGAAGCTGTTTAGCGATGTTGCGCCGCTAACCGGTATTACGCTCACCAAACTTGATGGTACGGCAAAAGGTGGGGTGATCTTTGCCCTCGCTGATCAATTCCAGATCCCAATCCGCTATATTGGTGTGGGTGAAGGGATTGATGATTTAAGGCCATTTGAGACGCAAGATTTTATTGACGCACTGTTTAGTCGCGAAGAGTAAGGGAAGGGGATGCATGGCATCCCTTTTCTGACCTAGGACGTCCAGATCAGAGGAATGATTCGGTGATCAAATTTGAACAAGTGAGTAAAGCCTACCGTGGGGGACGACAAGCACTGCAAAAAGTCGACTTCCACCTAAAACGCGGTGAAATGGCGTTTTTGGGCGGCCACTCGGGTGCAGGTAAGAGTACTCTATTAAAGCTTATCTGCGCTATCGAGCGACCAACTGATGGTCGCATACTGTTTAACGATTATGATATTAGTCGACTGCCAGCAAAAGACATTCCTTTCTTGCGTCGTAATATCGGTATCGTGTTTCAAGATCACCGATTACTGATGGATCGCACCGTGTTTGACAACGTCGCCTTGCCGATGCGCATCGAGTCTATTTCAGAAAATGAAATCAAGCGCCGAGTGTCGGCGGCACTGGATAAAACAGGACTGCTCGACAAAATGAAGTGTTTGCCAAGCCAGCTCTCTGGTGGTGAACAGCAGCGTGTCGGTATCGCTCGTGCGGTGGTTAATCGACCTACCATGCTGCTTGCCGATGAGCCTACGGGTAACCTCGACCCAGAGCTGTCGAACAAGGTGTTGAAGCTGTTTGAAGAGTTTAACCGTGCCGGCGTCTCGATACTGCTGGCAACTCACGACATTAATTTGGTGCGCTCGCGCCCACAATACCGCTACCTTGAGCTGAACCAAGGCTTTTTGAGTGAGGTGAGTGATGGCGTTTAAGCGTAAACAAAAACAGGTGAAACACCGCCTAAAATCCGATGGCTTTTTTGCTGTGCATTGGCGCCAAGCGAAAAACTCGCTTATCGAAATGTGGCAGCGCCCGCTTGGCAATATCTTAACGCTAGCGGTGATTTCCATGGCGTTAACCATGCCCGCTTGTTTGTACTTGCTGGGTAAGAACGTCGCTGCTGTGACCTCCAATGTAGCCAGTCAGTCGCAAATTACTGCATTCATTGATGTCGGTGTCGCCGATGCCAGAGTGCTAGTGCTCAAAGATGACATCGAAAGCTGGGATACCGTCAGCAAGGTGGAGTTCATCACGCCGCAGCAAGGCTTGGCTGATTTGAGCGAGCATTCCGGTCTTGATCAAGCATTAAGCCTCCTTGATGGCTATGCCTTGCCTGGCGTATTAGTGATCATTCCCAGTGATACCAGCGTAAAGACTGACCGAGAGTTGGTCTCGAAACTGCGCACTCGAGGTGACATTACCGATGTGCGCCGCGATGAAGATTGGTTAGGCCGCTTCGATGCCATTAAGAATTTGGCCTCAACGTTGGTGGTGAGCTTGTCGGTGCTGATGCTGGTGTCAGTATTCCTGATCGTTGGCAACACGCTGCGCTTTAATGTGCTAGCTAATAAAGAGGCCATTCAGACCATGAAACTGATTGGTGCCACCGATGCCTTTATCTTAAGGCCTTATCTGTATTCTGGTATGTGGTTCGGTCTCATCGGTGCACTTGTCGCTTGGCTACTAACGGCTTTGCTAACGGTAATTATCAATAGCACTGTGACTGACTTGGCGATGATGTATGACAGTGATTTTCGCCTGCTAGGACTTAGCTGGGATGAGACGTTGCTTATCTTGATGCTTGGTCTGTTCCTCGGCACTGGAGCGGCGAGAATTTCTGCCAAGCGCCACTTAAAAGAAATTGAACCGGTTTAGAGAACTGCAGTCAAAATAATCGGTAACAAAGCGTGATAGGGGCTAGCGTCATAATCATGCTGGGATTCAACAAGATAGTGAGATTTGTGTCTCATTAACAAGGTGTTCACCTATTAATGGGTGAAATTTAATCGGCAAATACACTTGTTTAGACCCATTGATTATGCATAATTACTAGCCCCTTCTTGAATCTGCTACCGATTAGGTTCAGTATTGACAGGTTAAGAAGGTGTTAACCCTGCTCGAGATAGATGAGGAAGTGAATGGCAAACCAAGCGTATCCAATGGCTTTAGTAACACAAGATAGCTTAGACAGCTACATCCGCTCAGTGAATAGCTACCCAATGCTGACCGCTGATGAGGAGCGTGAACTAGCAGAAAGATTGCATTACGACGGTGAGATTGATGCGGCGAAAGGACTCATCTTGTCACACCTTCGCTTTGTTGTTCATGTCGCTCGTGGCTATTCAGGTTACGGCCTGCCTATGGCGGATCTCGTGCAAGAGGGTAACATTGGTCTGATGAAGGCGGTAAAACGCTTCAACCCAGAAGTTGGGGTAAGACTGGTGTCGTTCGCAGTACACTGGATCAAAGCTGAAATCCATGAGTACGTGTTGCGTAACTGGCGTATCGTTAAGATTGCGACCACAAAAGCGCAGCGCAAATTGTTCTTCAACCTACGTAAGTCTAAAAAGCGTCTTGGTTGGTTTAACAATGGCGAAGTGGAAACCGTCGCGAAAGAGCTAGGTGTCGAGCCTTCTGAAGTTCGCGAGATGGAATCCCGTTTGGCCGCGCAAGACGCAACGTTTGAAATGCCAAGCGATGACGATGAAGCGGGCACCACATACACGGCGCCAGCACTTTACCTAGAAGACAAAAGCTCAGATCTTGCTGAAGACTACGAAGCTCAAAACTGGGAAGCGCACACCAATAATCGTCTTGGCCATGCGCTGGCGACACTGGATGAGCGCAGCCAACATATTGTTCGTTCTCGTTGGTTAGATGACAACAAGTCGACGTTACAAGACCTAGCCGATAACTATGGTGTGTCTGCAGAGCGTATTCGTCAGCTAGAAAAGAATGCAATGAAGAAGCTCAAAGCCGCCGTCGGTGAGTTTTAATCACGTTGAATTCGAATCACTGAGCATGACGCGCAGTTCAAATTTTAAAGGCCGAAGTCGAAAGACTTCGGCCTTTTTGATGGTTCGCGTTTGATCACCTCTCTACCACCTATCGTACTCAAAATCAGACCAAGTATATGATGTTGATCGCAATGGTGATCGACCGTCGTTTCTCTTGCCGATCATCGATCCGGATTTTGTTGTTATGGCTTGTGGATAAGTCTGTGACAAAATTATTTGCCAACTGTCAGAAAGCAGCGACAAATGGGGAGTTTCGACGCTTTTGGCCTTGGGGATACCTTTTGCCTTACCCACAGTTAGATCAAGATCATACCCAGATATAGTGGATCAAAAGATCCAAAACCACTTTATCAACGCAATCCACAGAGTTACTCACAGCTGGTGAAAATATAGACTAGGGTGGATAACCCTAAAAGGTGTCGGTACTTTGTTAGCACTGAATAGTGCTATTATCGAAGCTAATAAAATCATGAAAAAAACGCATGGAATACGCTTAACTTTGATGTGGCGCCATGTGTGATGAATGTAAAGGATTAGACTCTATGGAGCAGTTTCAACACATCGATGTGCAAGCGGCACATCAGCTACTACAAGACAACGAAGAAGCGAGGCTAGTGGACATTCGTGATATCCAAAGTTTCTCGGTTGCACACGCAACCAGCGCTTACCATCTCACCAATGACAGCATCGTCGATTTCATGCAGCAAGTTGAGTTTGATGCACCCGTGTTAGTGATGTGCTATCACGGTATTAGTAGCCAAGGTGCTGCTCAGTATTTGCTGAACCAAGGCTTTGAACAGGTATACAGTGTGGACGGCGGCTTTGAAGCTTGGCACCGCGCCACACTGCCGACAGAAAGTCACAGTTAACGAGGACAAACATGGTTAGACTTATCACTCTTCAGAACCCGAGAATGGGGCAAGCGTTTATTGACTATATGGCGTCAAGGCGTATTGATGTGCAGATGATGCCTGAGGGTGAGGGTCAATTTGCCTTGTGGTTGATGAATAGTGAAGATCAGCTTGAAGCCGAAGTCGAGCTCAAGCAGTTTCTCGACAATCCATTCGATGCTAAGTATCAAGCATCATCCTGGGAGATGGCCGAAACGAGACACAACTCATTTCGCTATCAAACCCCAAGCTTTATGTCGATGATCAAAGCCAAGGCGGGCGTGGTGACACTGGCCATCATGGTGATCTGTTCGGTTATCTTTATCCTGCAGCAACTTGGATTGGGTAACGCGATCTTCGCAGCGCTGCATTTCCCTGCGTTTGATGGTCAGCAATGGCAAATCTGGCGCTGGTTCAGTCATGCGCTGCTGCACTTTTCGGCGATGCACATCATCTTCAACCTGTTATGGTGGTGGCAGCTTGGTGGTGATATCGAGCAGCGTCTTGGCGCGAAAAAGTTGTTAGAAATCTTTTTGTTGTCCGCGGCGGTATCAGGTACAGGCCAATATTGGGTTGAGGGCGCTAACTTTGGCGGTTTGTCGGGTGTGGTGTATGCCTTAGTTGGTTATTTATGGATGCTAACCATTAAACGCCCAGACCTTGGACTCGAGATCCAAAAACCTATCGTCGGCTTTATGTTGGTATGGCTGGTGCTCGGTTTTGTGCAGCCATTTATGGCGATCGCCAATATGGCGCATCTATCAGGATTGGCAGCGGGTGTGTTGCTTGGACTGATTGATTGCCAACGCCTCAAGCGTTAGAGCCAAATTAATCGCTCAGTGTATCAGTGCGCTGAGCGGTTATTGGTAGAGATACTTGGTGAAAAGCAGGTCGGCAATGACTGCCTTGCCCGTTTCTGCCAGCAATAGATTATTGAGGTTGCTCACTAAGGCTTGGCGTATCTCCTCTCGTCCAGCCAACGACTTAATCACATCGGCATTTTGCTTGCCAAGCAGTTCAATCACCGCATCGCGGATCAGCGGTTGGTGATGTTCAATCACTGCCAAATCATTCACATCGGCCACCATGACATCGATACGCACTTGAACATAGCCAAGGCGCTTACCTTTGGTGTAGAAGTTGGTGGTCAGTTCTGGCTCAAGGGTGAAATAGGCGAGATTAGGCGCTGACTCTTGGGATGCCAGAGCAGGCATCGCTACAGTCAAGCCCATGATCAGGAAAAACTGGGTCAGGTAACGTTTACGCATATTTCTCTCTTTCAAACTCGATTTAGCCGATATTCCATGAGCCTAATTTTGTTACAATGACGTAATATCGCTGGAGTGAACGTGCTCTATCGATGGTACAATACACCATCGAGACGAATAATGATTGTACGCGCTTAGCGCGTGTTATTGAATAGCAAAAATGAATGATTCCGCTGTCGAATATCTGAAAATATTACGCCAAGCTCAATGGCAATCCCCCGACGAGTTTCCCTCCCTAAATCGCCATGCGTTGCAGTGGTTGACGGAGCAGGGATCGCTTTCTCATAAATTGGCTACGCACTGTGACCATTTTTCTGTCGAGATAGTACGCAGTGAGGCCAGCCCATCACAGGACATGTTGCAAGATGAAGTCGAGCTCCTTGACCATGAAGCATGCTGGCTGCGCGAAGTAGTGCTCTACGGTGATGATACGCCTTGGGTTATCGGTCGAACTCTCATGTCACTAGAGTCGATGGATCGTAGCCAGTATGACATTTCCCAGCAAGGCACAGTGCCAATTGGGGTCACGGTGTTCTCAAGTGCTGACACCAAGCGTGATGCATTGCAAGTGGCAAGAATTGCGACGCCAAATGGTGAGCTGTTTGCTCGTCGCTCAAGATTGTGGGTGAAGGGACACCCTATTTTGGTTGCTGAGCTGTTTTTACCTCAGTCGCCAATCTACCAACAGGAGAGTGGTCAATGACCTCAACTAAGGCGAAAGCCTACTGGCAACTAATGCGCATGGATAAGCCGATTGGTTCGCTGCTGCTGTTGTGGCCAACATTGTGGGCACTGGTGATTGCCGCCGAAGGTATGCCGGATTTACTGGTGCTGGTGGTGTTTACCCTTGGGGTCGTGATGATGCGCAGCGCGGGTTGTGTGATCAATGACTTTGCGGATCGAAAAGTCGATGGTCACGTTGAGCGTACCAAAGGCCGACCACTGCCTTCTGGCATGGTTTCGTCGAAAGAGGCTTTGGGCCTGTTTGTGTTTTTGGCATTGGCCTCTTTTGTATTAGTGCTGACCATGAACACCTTTACGATTCAACTGTCGTTTGTGGGTGTCGCGCTCGCGTTTATTTATCCGTTTATGAAGCGTTATACTCATTTGCCACAACTGTTCTTGGGTTTAGCGTTCAGCTGGTCTATCCCTATGGCCTTTGCGGCTCAGGCCAATGTTTTGCCGCCTGTGGTGTGGTTCTTGTTTGTTATCAACGCGCTGTGGACGATCGCTTATGACACCCAATACGCGATGGTGGATAGAGAAGACGATTTAAAAATTGGCATCAAATCGACGGCGATTTTGTTTGGTAAACGCGATAAGCTGATCATTGGTGTGTTGCAGCTCACTACGTTATTGATGCTGATGGGGCTCGGTTATAGTTATCAGCTGGGCGCGAGTTTCTATTGGTGCCTTCTAGCAGTCAGTGCGTTGTTTGTGTATCAGCAGTGGCTTATTCGTCATCGTGAACGCCCACTTTGCTTCCAAGCCTTCCTTAATAATAACTATGTAGGTATGGCGGTGACGGTTGGCTTACTGAGTGCCTTCTTGCTTCAATAAACAGTGGCTTTAATAAACAGTGGCTTCAATGATTCAAAAATAGAAATACAGATAAAAAAGGGCGCGTTCATTGCAATGAACGCGCCCTTTCTAATTGGGTTTTAGCTTGCTAGGCACCTTCAGGCTCGTCGTTCACGTCCTCTAGTAAAGGTTCGCTTTGATGCACACTCTCTTGGATAGTGAGGCGTACTTCTGGGTAAAGCAGACCGTACAGCAGGCTTGCTAGATTCTCGGTTGCCGCGATGTCGCAGTTGCCATCAATGTCGAGGTAGCCTTGCTCTTTTAGGGTGCTGAACAGGGCAGCAAATACGCCTTTATCAAAGAACTCTGGTGCGTTAATGCTGTGCAGACGGCCAAGGCGCTGAGCGATGTCCTGGCTTTTCTGTTCAAGGTCGCTCTTACCAAGTTCAGGGTAGCTGGCTAGAAGATTCAAAGAAATCGCATAGCGCTGCAAGGTTTCTGAAATGGTGCGACCAAGTAGCATCAGCGTTTGCGTGTTCGATTGGTTCATCGACACCACACCTTGCTCTACGATCACGAGCTCTTGTCTGGTTAGTTCATGGACAATGCTATCGACGACCGATTCCAGTTCACTCTCTTCAATACTCAAGAACAGTTCTTTTTTCAGGAACGGATATAGCTTACGGACATTGTACTGGATTTGCTCAAGCGAAAGCTTGTGCTGACGGATCAGCATCTGAGCGATCAGTGACGGCAGCGCAAACAAGTGAATGATGTTGTTGCGATAGTAGGTCATCAAGATGGATTGATGTCGATCGAGCGAGATAATGTCGCCTAAGGTATCAGATTCAATCACAAACTTATCCAGTGACTCAGCGTGCGCAACCAACTCTTCAGCAGAAGCGCTTGGTAATGTACAAGTCTTAGAGTAAGGCACCTGTTTTAGCACAGATAGGTAGCAATTAATTTGATTGACCAAGCTGTCACGAGACAACGCGCGTTGTCGCGACGCTAACAGCGCGGTCGCGCACAAGGTCAGAGCGTTAGCTGCGGCTGCGTCGTTAATGTTGGTCATCATCTTAGTGGCAAGCTCATTCACAGCAGGAGCCAGCCATTGAGGTTTGCTGGTGCCCATAGGGTCGATATCTTGCGTCCAATTTGGTGCTGCCTCGTTGAGATACTGGTTCAGCGGGATTGGTTCACCAAAGTTGACGTAGCCTTGGCCGAAGTTACGCAACTTACGCAGTGTTTTGAGCACCTGACCAGCGTTCTCTTTTTCTTTGCGCTTACCGCGCAGCTCTTTCGCGTACGTGCTCACTTCCATTACGTGCTCATATCCGATGTATACCGGCACGAGAGTAACAGGGCGGTTTAGGCCGCGCAGCATCGCTTGAATAGTCATGGCCAGCATGCCCGTCTTGGCTTGCAATAGACGGCCTGTACGAGAACGACCACCCTCACTGAAATACTCGACGGAGTAGCCTTTTGCAAACAGTTCAGCGAGATACTCACGGAAAATCGTCGAATACAGCTTATTGCCTTTAAAACTACGGCGAATAAAGAATGCACCACCACGGCGGAAAATCGGACCCGCCGGGAAGAAGTTCAGGTTAATACCCGCGGCGATATGTGGTGGCACCATGCCTTCGTTGTATAGCACGTACGACAGTAGCAGGTAATCCATATGGCTGCGGTGACACGGCACGTAGACAATCTCATGACCGTCTTGCGCCAGACGACGTACCGTCGAGGCATTGCTGACGTTGATGCCCTGATAGAGCTTGTTCCAAAGCCAAGTGAGGACATGGTCACCACTCTTCACCAGTTTGTAAGAGAAGTCCGCGGCGATCTCATCCATGATTTGTTGCGCTTCTTTGCGCGCTTTCTCTTCCGGTACGTTATTGCTCTGTGCGTGATCTTTGATCGCTTGCTCAATCACTTGCGAGTTCAACAAACGGTGGAACAACACTTGGCGGTTCGGCAGGTTGGGACCTGATACCGCCAGTTTCTGGCGAGAAAAGTGGATGCGCGCCACACGAGCCAGCTTGTGGGCGATGGACTCATCGGTGCCGTGTGAATCAGCCATATAGCGCAGGGAGACCACTGGGCTAAAGCGCACCATACAGTCGCGGCCCGAGGCTAACACAGCCTTGGTCTTTTGCAGGCCATTCATCGGCTGCAAATAAGGCTTAGGTGTTTCTTCTTTTCCGGGCTTGCGCCCCCACAACACAGTCGTTGGGATCACTTGTACGTCGAGTGTTGGGTCTTTCTCGTGCTCTTTGAGTAAGTCTGAGAACAGAGCAATGGATTCGTTCGGGACATGCTGGTCGCTATTAATCAAGGTTGGCCTTGATGCAATGAACACAAAGCGATCACGTTCTTCGCCATTAAGCACGATCGGCTCGAGTGGATCTGGCAGTCCTACTGCAATAGCTTGCTTTTGTAGAGTGAGCAGATCAACGTTAGAGCTGAAGGGCAGTGCATACACCACAGGCTTCGAGATATCGATGTTGTGGTCTTCGATGGGGTTAGATGGAATCGCCGTCCCTTTTACTAGCACCGACATGGGCAGTTTTATAAAGGAACGGAACAGTGATTGTCCTGAAGACATAAAGGTTCACAGCCTCAATTTGTTCAAAGAAACAATGCCGAGGAGTAAGCATGGTATTACCATGTTACAGATAAATCCTAGACATTAAATTTAACGCGCGCCAAGCATACCAGAAACTGGTCTTACCTTTTATTAAAAAAAGCACCTAGCCGTCGATTTAAGAATCACTACACCACTGTGATTAGTTATGGTGCCAATTTGCTAAAAAAACAACCAATTATCGTTGCAATTAGCCAATTACTGGATATACTCACAGTTAACTGTATAAACAGACAGGTGATGTATGAAGCCGCTAACGGCCCGACAACAGCAGGTTTTTGATTTAATCAAAGCCAAAATAGACGATGTAGGTATGCCACCTACGCGCGCCGAAATCGCCAAGGAACTTGGGTTCCGTTCAGCGAATGCGGCCGAAGAACACCTAAAAGCGCTCGCTCGTAAAAAAGCGATTGAAATTATCCCTGGCGCTTCGCGCGGGATCCGCATTTTGCTTGAGCAAGAGCCTGCGAACGAAGACCAAGGTTTGCCTTTGATTGGCCAAGTTGCAGCGGGTGAGCCGATTTTGGCTCAAGAGCACGTTGAAGCGCATTACCAAGTCGATCCGGGTATGTTTAAGCCTCAAGCGGACTTCTTACTTCGCGTTAACGGCGAGAGTATGAAAGACATCGGCATCATGGATGGCGATTTGCTAGCGGTGCACAAAACGCAGGATGTTCGCGATGGACAGGTCGTCGTAGCGCGTGTAGACGAAGATGTAACCGTGAAGCGTTTAGAGCGCAAAGGGGCAACTGTGCTTCTGCATGCTGAAAATGAAGAGTTTTCGCCGATTGAGGTGGATCTGACGGCACAACACCTTGCGATTGAAGGTATTGCGGTAGGTATTATTCGCAACACAGATTGGATGTAATGCCTCTTGGCGGGACGGTCATCCTTGGCCGTCCGCCGATTTTCCACGATTAAATTGACGAAATTGTAGAAAAAATACCCATCTCTACTCCCCACAGTGCTCACTTTCTGGTATGTTTCGCACCCTTGTATTGATCAGGGTATCGAGAAGGAGAGGAATTGTGGAAGCTTGCCCACTGTGTTCGGGACAATCCGTCCACCATTACCATAGTGATAAAAAGCGTGATTACTTACAGTGCGAGAGTTGTGAACTGGTCTTTGTACCAAGAGAGCAGCGTCTAGATGCGGTGAGTGAAAAGGCACACTATGACCTCCATAATAACGATCCCCAAGACCAAGGTTACCGACGTTTTTTGTCTCGATTGGCAGACCCAATTTTGCAGCGAATTGCGCCCGGTTCAAAAGGACTAGACTTTGGATGTGGTCCGGGTCCGACTCTGTCACTGATGCTCACTGAGCAAGGCCATGACATGGCCCTGTACGATCTGTACTATTATCCGGATAAATCCGTACTCGATACTAGTTACGATGTGGTGACCGCGACAGAGGTGATCGAGCACTTGTATGAGCCAAACCAGGTTTGGCAACAATGGTTATCGCTCATTAAGCCTGGTGGATGGTTAGGCTTAATGACAAAACTGGTCATCGATGTAGACGCATTTGCTAAATGGCACTACAAAAATGACCAGACACATGTTGTTTTCTTTAGTCGAGCCACGTTCTTGTACCTCGCAGAACGAGACGGGCTGGATATAGAATTCATTGGTAATGATGTCATTTTACTGAGGAAGCTTACGTAATGAGTCGTAAGAAAAAATCAAGAAAACCGGGTTCGAATCCAGAGCCGGTAGTTGCGGTTACGCGTAACCGTTCACAAGCGGATGTAGACGGCCGCCTTCGCAAGCGTTTGAAAAAGCGTAAAGGTCAGAAGTCAGGTAGTCGCCACTCTGAAGGCAAAGAAATGAAGCAGGGCACAGGTTCTGCAAAACTGGATCCGCGCCTTGGCAGCAAGAAAAAGATCCCACTGATTGTGGAGCCGAAGACGAAACCAACCAAGGTTGAGCGTCGTCTTTCTGCTGAGCAAGAGCTAGAGATGCTCGAGAATGATGCACAACTGAATGTGTTGCTGGATCGCATCGAAAATGGTGAGAACCTAGGTGCAGGCCTACAGAAATATGTTGATGAAAAGCTGGATCGTATTGAGAAGCTGATGAACCAACTAGGTCTGATGGAACCTGAGTACGACGAAGAAGAAATGTTCGAAGAACCCGTGTCTGCACCAAACAAGAAAGCGAGCAGCGATGACGAGCTTCTGTCTCAGTTCGAAGATGTCGATATGGACCAGTTCAAAGGATAGCGAGAGGTAAAGTAGATGAATACCGTTACTCTGTTAGCCCTTGTTGGCACGCTCATTATTGTGGGTTTGGCAGGTTACGCTGGGTATTTGCTACTGCAACTTAAAAAGCAAAAGGAGTTGCAACAGCAGCATCGTGATTTGGCGATTAAAAAGCGTAATGCCAACATTTTTGAAAGTGTTGATACCATTTGCTTAGCAACGATCCAGGGGCAGTGCGATTTATCGGAAGCAGCGATTCGTCTCTACAACATCATGGACTATGTTCAAGGTGAAGAGCGTGTCGACTTCGATAAGGACTTTCCAGCCACCGCTGAGCTTTATCATGTCGTCAAAGACATGCCGCGTGGAGAAGCAAGGCAAGCAATGGAAAAGCAGCAGCGCATGCGCGACAATTTAGCTAGGCAAAAAGCCGAAGCGCGTCTCAATGACAGTATCATTGAAGAGATGAAAGTGCTGCAACGCACTGTAAAGCCGCTTAACGATCAAATTGATATTAAGTTGGTGGGCTAAGGGTATTTGCTTAAGGTAGGGCGAGTGATCGCCCTAGCAAATTTGGCGATTACTCGCCACAAACTATAGCGATCGAAACGCCCACAGTCGCTATATGGTTTACTAGTGTGGCAAAATAGCGCCTTATCGAATGCGCTACCGACTCAAATACAGGTTGGCAGTCGCAGGGTGACAGCACCGTGTATATTGGAAGTATGACCATGTCTCAAAATCAATCCGACACTCAACCGCAAATTGTATGGGATCAAGCGATTCTCGATAAGTATAACTACTCGGGACCACGCTACACCTCTTACCCGACTGCGGTTGAGTTTCATGAAGCGTATACCATCTCTGATTTCGATATGGCATGTAGCCAATACCCAGATCGTCCGCTGTCTCTGTATGTACACATCCCATTCTGTCACAAGCTTTGCTACTACTGTGGTTGTAATAAAGTCATCACTCGTCATGCCCATAAGGCCGATGAGTACTTAGATGTGCTTGAGCATGAAATTCGTCAGCGTGCGACCTTATTGCAAGGTCGTAAAGTGACGCAACTGCACTTTGGTGGTGGTACACCAACGTTTTTGTCTAAGAGTCAAATCAGTCGTTTGATGGCGATACTGCGTGGTGAGTTCTTCTTTGAACAGGGCGCTGAAATCAGTATTGAAGTTGATCCTCGCGAAATCGAACTGGACATGCTTGACCACCTTCGTGAAGAAGGTTTTAACCGCTTGAGTATCGGCGTGCAAGACTTCAATAAAGAAGTTCAAACCTTGGTTAACCGTGAGCAGGACGAAGAGTTTATCTTTGCGATGGCTAAGCGCGCTAAAGAGCTTGGCTTCCGTTCAACCAACCTCGATTTGATCTACGGCTTGCCAAAGCAAACTCAAGCGCGTTTTGCTAAAACTCTTGAGCAAGTGCTGACCATGCGTCCTGGCCGTTTGTCGGTGTTTAACTACGCTCATATGCCTAACTTGTTTGCAGCGCAGCGTAAAATTAAAGACGAAGACTTACCGCAAGCGGAAGAAAAGATGGCTATCTTGCAAGATACTATCGCGACGCTAACCGGTGCTGGTTACCAGTTTATCGGTATGGATCACTTCGCACTTCCAGAAGATGAACTAGCGGTCGCTCAGCGTGCCGGTGAATTGCATCGTAATTTCCAAGGCTACACCACACAGGGTGACTGTGATTTGGTCGGTTTTGGTGTGTCGGCGATCTCTATGATTGGTGATAGTTACGCACAAAACCAAAAAGAGCTGAAGAAGTACTACGTGCAGGTCATCGAATCCCGTCACGCGCTTTGGAAAGGGGTCGTACTGGATAAAGATGACTTGATCCGCCGTGAAGTGATTAAGCAGCTTATCTGTAACTTTAGTCTAGATAAGAAGTTCATTGAGAACACCTTCTCTGTCGATTTTAATCAGTACTTTGCAGAAGATATGTCACTGCTGCAGACTTTCATTGACGATGAGTTGGTGAGTGTCTCTGAGCGCACGATTGATGTGACGCTCCGTGGTCGTTTGTTGATCCGTAACATCTGTATGAGCTTTGATAAGTACTTACGTCAACGTGCGCGCCAACAGCAGTTCTCGCGAGTGATTTAACCGCTCATACCGACAGTAAAAAGTCCGCTCGATAGCGGACTTTTTTGTGCCTGTTATGCTGTTGGTTCTAAGTTGGGCTCTTGCCCCCAGTGTAAGGAAGGCCACTGTTCAAGCGGTAGCGGTGGGCTGAACAAGTACCCCTGCGCATGATGACACCCCAACAGACGGATAAGCTCCGCTTGTACTGGCGTTTCAACGCCTTCTGCCACCAAACTAAACCCAAAGCTTCGTGATAGCTTGCTGATCGCCGCGACAACGCTGTCTTCGACGTTGTCGCGCGTTAATCTATCGACAAACGCCTTATCGATTTTAATGCTGTCAAACGGCAGCTTGTGTAGGTAGGCCAGTGATGAATATCCGGTGCCAAAGTCATCAATCGCAATACTCACACCTAGAGCTTTGATGTGCGCCATATTGGCAAGGATAACCGGATCGTTATCAGCGAGCTGAGATTCGGTAATTTCTACCGTCAACTGCTTCGCTGGGAACTTCGTTTGCTCAAGCAAGCGCTGCAACTGCCCAATATACTCTTTATCAGAAAGCTCAATGACGGAGACATTGATGTGCAGTTGAAATTGCGGTGGCAGCCTGCCTTGTTCAATGGCGCGCTTGACGGTTTGCATCGCATCTGCCGCCATATGCTGCCCTATCGCTTTGATAAGGCCAGAGCTCTCCGCCAGAGGAATAAAGCTCAATGGCGAGATGAATTTTCCATCTTGGTCACGCAGCCTTAATAGTGCTTCTGCGCCAAAAGGCGCGCCAGTGCGGATATCGACCAAGGGCTGGAAGTAAACTTCGAACAGGTCATGATCGAGTGCGTGCCTCAGATAAGTTAGCATTCGAGTCTTGTTCTTAGATTGCTCTGCCATTACTGGGGTGTAGACGCTGATCCGGTTGTTATCGGTTTTGGCGTGACTCAAGGCAATCCCGGCATTTCTCAAGCACATATCGGCATTATCACAGTCGTGGGCGACACCGATGGAGATATTGAGACTGAGTGGCTCTCCAGCGACGACAAACGGCGCTGCGAAAATCTGCTTTAGACGATGTTGATAACAGAGCTTTTCTTGCGAGCTGAGATTGGGCAGATAGACGGCAAACTCGTCGCCGCCGACACGTCCCAGCACGCCACTTTCCGTGAGTACCCAAGCTTTAAGGCGCTCAGCGACTATGGTCAGCAGTGCATCGCCATAATGGTGACCCAAGCTGTCATTGATGTCACGAAATTGGTTAATACCAATCAGCAGCATGGCTCCGCAGCCGTTTTGTGGCGCTTTAAGTGAATCGCAGGTTTCTATAAACCCCTGGCGGCTGTAGAGCTTAGTCAGGTTGTCTCGGACAAGTTGCTCTCTGAGCGCATGAAACGAGGCTTGAAGGTGCGAACGCATTGCCGAGAAGCTTTGCAACAGCTGTGAAATTTCCGTGATTTGGTTACGCTTAGGTAGCGGGTAATCCCAAGAACCATTGGCGATCTGTTTTGCCGCTTTTGCCGTTTCCGATAGTGGGACAGTGAGACGGTTGAGAACAAAAATGCCTAGTCCCATACCAGAAAGTCCCAGTAACAGACTAACCCAAAACGTTTGCTGGCTGACGACGGGAATATCACCCATCAGATCTGCGGCCGAGATAACGACAACCACATACCAGTTGATTTGAGTGCTGGTTTGGTAGTGACTGACCATGATGTATTGAGTCTGTTCATCTTGATGAGTCAGTAGCACGGACTGTTTGCTGGACAGCGATTCAATCGCTTGGCTAATGTGCTGTACCATCGGGTCTTTGCTGTTTGTCAGTAAACGGCGTTGACCTGAGTCATCAAGGATCGTTGTCGAATCGCTTTGCGCGATTAGCGCTTGTTTGGCATCCATCACATAGACTTTGGCTTGGTGGGTAACATTCAAACTGGCTAAAAACTGTCGGAAGGTATCGATCTGTACATCGATAGCGGCAACACCGACTAAAGAACGTTTCCCAGAATCCGATTGAAACACCGGGGCGAGGGCAGAAATGGTGACCTCTTGAGCAGCATCGGCGTTGGTGTACACCTCAGACCATGCGGCTTGAAGCTGCTGGCGGATCGGTAAATACCAAGGGCGTTGACGTGGATCGTAGGCTGCAATGTGACCAAGGATATCCGAGTCTCTGTGGTCATCGGCGTAGATCAGTAGATCGCCGTTGGTACCGGAATCTTTTACCATTAACGAGAATTTAGCCTGCTCTGCTGAGCGTTCTGCCGCTCTCATGGCCAAGAATTCTCCTTGCTCGCCGCCAAATCCCATAAGGTCGATTTGTGGTGATTGGACATTGAGAGTAGCGAAACTGGAACGCAGATAATCCTCGAGCTTCGCGGCGTCGTTCGGCGTATAGAGCTTGTGGTATTCGATGGCGTGAGCGAGCGCTTTTACCGCGGTCATCGGTTTATCTAAGTAGATATCCAAGCTCTGCACCACATTGGTGGTGAGACTCGATAGCTGCTTTTCACTCACATCCAGCGCTAAGTCATCGTAACGCTGCTTCTGTAGCCACAAAATAGTGCCAACCGAGCACAAGAACACCACGATAAAAGGCGCAATGAGTGCTTTTTTGAGAGAGAGCGTAAACAAACCAGGCATAGAGATAAGGCACTTAACCGATAAAACAGAATTCGAGTAGCGCGCTTATAGGCATCGCGCTTTGTTTTTTTATCGGCTAAATCCGTGGGAAGTTTAGGCTATTGAGGCAAATAACTACCTATTTTGTTAATAATCAACACACTAACATGGCTGCTAACGTTATTTGCCTAAAATGCCCTTTGTCTGCCACCGGTTACGCTAGTAAAGCTCTTTAAGTTTGCGGGTTAGGGTGTTTCGACCCCAGCCGAGCACTTTGGCGGCATCTTGTTTGTGACCGTTGGTATGCGAGAGCGCTGCCTCAAGCAAAATGCGTTCAAACTCCGGTTGAGCGCGATTGAGGATCTCAGTTTCTCCCGAGGCTAGAGCTTGTTGTGCCCATGATGAGAGCAGTTGCTGCCAATCACCGCCGCTCATCTCGGTCATGCGTTTCGGCTCATCTAGTAGCTCTGGTGGCAAGTCATTAGGCAGTATTTCACTGCCGCTCGCCATCACCGTTAGCCAGCGACAGGTGTTTTCTAGCTGGCGTACGTTACCCGGCCAATCAAGTTGATTGAGGATCTCGACCGTATCGGGATTGAGTGATTTGGTTTCTACGCCTAGCTCTTCCGCAGCCAATGAGAGGAAGTGCAGCGTGAGTTTTTCAATATCTTGCTTACGCTCTCTTAGAGACGGTATGTGGATGCGAATGACGTTCAAGCGATGGAACAAATCTTCACGGAACTCACCATCATTCACTAACTTCTCTAAGTTTTGGTGCGTTGCAGCGACGATTCGCACATCAACTTTAACAGCAGAGTGACCACCAACGCGGTAGAACTGACCGTCGGCCAATACGCGCAGTAAACGGGTTTGAATATCGAGTGGCATGTCACCAATTTCATCCAGGAACAGGGTACCACCGTTGGCTTGCTCAAAGCGACCTTGTCTAACACTGTTGGCGCCGGTAAATGCGCCTTTCTCATGGCCGAACAGCTCTGACTCGATCAAGTCTTTAGGGATTGCCGCCATGTTAAGGGCGATGAAAGGCTTGCTTGAACGAGGACTGTGGCGATGCAGCGCATGTGCGACGAGTTCTTTACCTGTACCTGATTCACCGTTGATGAGCACTGAGATGGAAGAGCGTGACAATCTGCCGATGGCGCGAAACACTTCTTGCATCGCTGGTGCTTCACCGATGATTTCTGGCGCTTCAGCGGCAATGGTTTCTTCAGTGGATAGGGCGCTTTTCTGCTCTTGGCTATGGGTGATCGCACGCTCGACTAAGGTGAGGGTTTCGTCAATATCGAACGGTTTTGGCAGGTACTCAAATGCCCCTTTTTGATAGGCGTTGACCGCTGCGTCCAAATCAGAGTGCGCCGTCATGATGATGACTGGCAGCTCTGGTGCGCTCTGCTGAACGCGGTTGAGCAGCTCAATACCGTCGATGCCGGGCATGCGAATGTCAGACACCAACACATCTGGCGTTTCACGTTCCAATGCCATTAATACGCTCTCCGCATCAGCGAAGGTTTCACACTTAATGTTTGCCGACGATAGGGTTTTGTCCATTACCCATCGTATCGAGCTGTCGTCATCGACGACCCATACATATCCTTTACTCATAGCCAAACTTCCTTACAGCAAGCTTACCCAACGGCCTCTTAGGGCAATTAAATGGGTAGATAAATAGTAAAAATGGTACGACCGGGCCAACTTTCTACGTCTATTTTTCCATTGTGTTGGTCGATCAAGTTTTGCGAAATGGACAGGCCTAATCCAGTACCACCTTCTCGACCACTGACCATTGGATAAAACAGTGTGTCTTGAAGTTCGGCAGGGATACCAGGTCCATTGTCGATAATTTCTATGCGAGCTGCGAGCTTATGACGCTGGCCGTGAATATTGGCTTGATGCACGGTGCGGGTACGCATGGTGATCTTGCCATTGTCTTGGCGGCTGAGAATTTGTGCAGCATTGCTGGTGATATTGAGCAGCGCCTGCTCAATCTGATCCGTGTCCATTAAAATAGGCGGCAGGCTTGGGTCATAATCACGCTCGATAGCGAGCCCCGTCCCAGCTTCTAGCTCTACCAACTGGCGTACCTTCTCCAATATCAGATGGAGGTTTTCTTGTTTTTTGGTGCCCGGTCTTTGTGGACCGAGTAGTCGATCGACAAGCGCTCTCAGTCGGTCGGCTTGTTCAATAATTATGTTGGTGTATTCATTGAGTGACGGATCTGGCAGCATCTTTGACAACAGTTGAGCAGCGCCTCGCAACCCTCCCAGTGGATTTTTTATCTCATGGGCAAGGCCCCGGACGAGAAGCTTAGCAGCTTGCTGCTGGGCGTGTTGATTGAGCTCTTGTGTGAGTCTTTTTTGTTGGCCAATCTTGCGCATCTCTACCAATAGCATCAGTTCCTTGTTCCAAGAGAGTGGGCTGACCGTTACCTCGAGTAACAAAGGCTTGCCATCGACCACAAAGGTCACGTCGCTGTCGGTGATGCTTTGACCGCTCTGTAGCGGCTGTGTGAGTAGTGCGAGATCCAATGACGCGTGTTGGATAAACTGCGACAAATGGCAGCCAACCAAGCGTTTCGAACTTTGAGAAAAAAGTTGTTCGGCAGAGGGGTTGGCATATTGAACCGTCAGCCCTTCGTTGAGCATCAATGTTGCCGTTACAACATTGTTGAGTATTGCATCGGTCAGTTCACAGTTTGCCACACGCTCTCCTTACTCTGTTCTAATTTGGTGCACTGCACGAGCGAGGTTCGCTCTGTGCACTAAAATGGTGCATTGCATAAGCTAAGTATGGCGCAATTCAAACTAGAGTAAAAGCGTCAGGGCGGTTCTGCTTACTATTGCACCGATGCACGATGAAGATGCACTGTTATAGTATCGGATGATGCAATTACCTTGCCGCTTTGCTGTACTTGTAGGGTTAAGGTGTGAGTACCGCGATCTATGTTGGTTAAGCGCCAACTTGCCGTGGTTTGTGGGGAGCCATAAGGTTTGCCATCGAGAAGAAGCTGCAATGCCTGTTCCTCATTCAGCGAGCTCTTAAGAGCAGCGCTGACAGAGAAATCACCGGAGTTATTTCGTATCGTCGCATCATGCTGTGGACTTGCAATGGTCAGGGCGAGCTTCGCGTTTGTTTTGGCTTGGCTTTGATCCGAGAATGGGCTTGATGTCCAATCCACGGGGGCTTCGCTGAGGATTTGTGGTGGCGTGGGCACATCTGGCAGTGATAAAATTTGCGCATTTTGGCTATCGGGAAAATCGCTAAAGTGGAGGTTCCCTTGCTCGTCTTTCCAATGATAAATATCGGTCGCAAAAATAGGACTGCTAACAAGGACGAATAGGCCAGCGATAGTAGGGAAAATGCATCGCGCAGCGATCATACGATAGACCTTACATTGGGTGAGAAAGTCTGGTTATGCTAACGTGCAAAGCGGGGATTTCGAATAGAAAAAAGGCCCGCCTGCGAGGCGAGCCTAATATTTATGAAAACATGAAATTCATGCCATTTTGTCGATTAAACTGAGTAGTACAGTTCAAACTCAAGTGGGTGAGTGGTCATGTTTACTTTCTCTACGTCTTGAGACTTAAGGTCGATGTAAGAATCGATAAAGTCATCAGAGAATACACCGCCAGATGTTAGGAACTCACGGTCAGCGTCTAGACACTCTAGCGCTTCTTTTAGTGAGTAAGCCACTGTTGGGATCTCTGCCGCTTCTTCAGCTGGTAGATCGTAAAGGTCTTTGTCCATTGCTTCACCTGGGTGGATCTTGTTCTTGATACCGTCAAGACCAGCCATAAGCATTGCAGCAAAACATAGGTATGGGTTTGCTGATGGGTCACCGAAACGTAGCTCGATACGACGTGCTTTCGGGCTTGGTACCACTGGGATACGGATAGAAGCAGAACGGTTACGTGCAGAGTAAGCAAGCATAACTGGTGCTTCGAAGCCTGGTACAAGACGCTTGTACGAGTTAGTTGATGCGTTAGCAAATGCGTTGATTGCTTTAGCGTGCTTGATAACACCACCGATGTAGTAAAGCGCCATTTCAGATAGGCCGCCGTACTTGTCGCCAGCGAACAGGTTAACACCGTCTTTCGCTAGAGATTGGTGAACGTGCATACCGCTGCCGTTGTCGCCAACTAGTGGCTTAGGCATGAATGTCGCTGTTTTACCAAATGCGTGAGCAACGTTGTGTACAACGTACTTGTAAACTTGGATTTCGTCCGCTTTCGCCGTTAGCGTGTTGAAACGCGTTGCGATTTCGTTCTGACCCGCAGTTGCTACTTCGTGGTGGTGCGCTTCAACAACTTGACCCATTTCTTCTAGAACTAGGCACATTGCAGAACGGATGTCTTGAGAAGAGTCAACTGGAGCTACTGGGAAGTAACCACCTTTAACGCCAGGACGGTGACCTTTGTTACCGCCTTCGAAGTCAGTACCTGTGTTCCAAGCTGCTTCTACGTCGTCGATTTTGAAGAATGAACCAGACATGTCTGTTGCAAACTTAACGTCGTCGAATAGGAAGAACTCTGGCTCTGGACCCACTAGAACAGTATCAGCGATACCTGTTGAGCGTAGGTAGTCTTCAGCGCGCTTAGCGATTGAACGTGGGTCACGGTCGTAGCCTTGCATAGTTGCAGGCTCTAGGATGTCACAACGAATGTTCAGAGTTGCATCTTCAGTGAATGGGTCAAGAACCGCGCTTGCTGCGTCTGGCATCATCACCATGTCTGACTCGTTGATGCCTTTCCAGCCAGCAACAGAAGAACCGTCAAACATTTTACCTTCTTCAAAGAAGTCTGCGTCTACTTGGTGTGCAGGGATAGAAACGTGTTGCTCTTTACCCTTAGTATCTGTAAAGCGTAGATCTACGAATTTAACTTCGTTCTCTTGGATCAGCGATAGAACATTTTCTACTGACATCTTGGAAAACCTCCAGTGTTATTAAAGCGGTTAAGTGCTCGATTAGTGTTAATCGGCATTGATTAACGTCTGCTTAGTGAAGTGCGTTAATCGATGCTGATTCTAATAAAGCTAGAACCGTGCCAAAAAATAAATCCGTTATTTTTCAATATGATATAAAACTCAGCTCCAAATTGGAGCAAACGTTTGCACCAAAATGATCATTGATTGCACCATAAGTGTGCGATGTTAAATTCTTGCACCAAGTTGAATCAAATAGCCCATACATTCAGCATGGTTTTGACTCACCTGTCAACCGATACGTGAAGCTTGGCTTTCGTCATGCGTCGATTTGGTGAAACGACCGCTTTATGGCGTCGTTTTACGGCAAAACCAGTATAAAGCGACTATGTTTAAGCAAGATTTCAACGAAGAAGATCACAACTCTCGTTATTTCTGGTATATTGCGGGCGTTTTTTTAATCGAGTCAGCGGCTATCGTGCGGCGACTCTTGACTGAGTGAAAGAAATCTATGTCAACTCCACAGATTGATAAGTTAAGAAACATTGCGATTATCGCGCACGTTGACCACGGTAAAACTACCCTTGTTGACAAGCTGCTTCAGCAATCCGGTACTCTTGAGTCTCGCGGTGAAACTGAAGAGCGAGTTATGGACTCGAACGATATTGAAAAAGAGCGTGGTATTACCATTCTTGCTAAGAATACCGCGATCAACTGGAACGACTACCACATCAACATCGTAGATACTCCGGGACACGCGGACTTCGGTGGTGAAGTAGAGCGTATTATGTCGATGGTAGACTCTGTACTACTTATCGTTGACGCGGTAGACGGTCCAATGCCACAAACGCGTTTCGTAACGCAAAAAGCATTCGCACACGGTCTAAAGCCAATTGTTGTTATCAACAAGATTGACCGTCCAGGTGCTCGTCCTGACTGGGTTATGGATCAAGTATTCGACCTATTCGACAACCTAGGTGCTTCTGACGAGCAGCTAGACTTCCAAGTGGTTTACGCATCAGCACTAAACGGCTGGGCTACGCTTGAAGAAGGCGAAGAAGGCGAGAACATGGAAGCCCTATTCCAAGCTATCGTTGATAACGTAGAAGCGCCAGCGGTTGACCCAGAGGGTGCACTACAGATGCAGATCTCTCAGCTAGACTACAGCTCATACGTGGGTGTTATCGGTGTAGGCCGTGTAACTCGCGGTACGGTTAAGCCTAACCAACAAGTAACGGTTGTTGGTGCTGACGGTAAGACTCGCAACGGTAAAGTGGGTACTATCCTTGGTTACCTAGGTCTTGAGCGTCATGAAGTTCAGCAAGCAACTGCGGGCGACATCATCGCAATCACTGGTCTTGGCGAGCTAAAAATCTCAGATACAATCTGTGATCAAGGCCAAGTAGAAGCGCTACCAGCACTTTCTGTTGACGAACCAACAGTTACCATGACGTTCCAAGTAAACACGTCTCCATTCGCTGGTAAAGAAGGTAAGTTCGTGACTTCACGTAACATCCTTGAGCGTCTAGAGAAGGAATTGGTTCATAACGTTGCACTACGCGTTGAGCAACTTGATGATCCAGACAAGTTCCGTGTATCAGGTCGTGGTGAACTACACCTATCTATCCTTATCGAAAACATGCGTCGTGAAGGCTTCGAGCTAGCGGTTTCTCGTCCTGAAGTTATCATCAAAGAAGAAGATGGTCAGAAGCAAGAACCGTACGAAACTGTAACTATTGACGTTATGGAAGAGCACCAAGGTAGCATCATGGAAGCTATCGGTCTTCGTAAGGGTGAGCTAACTGACATGGCTCCTGATGGTAAAGGTCGTATCCGTATGGACTTTATGATGCCATCTCGTGGTCTTATCGGTTTCCAAACTGAGTTCATGACGCTAACGTCTGGTTCTGGTCTTCTTTACCATACGTTTGATCACTACGGTCCATTCAAGGGCGGTGAGATCGGTCAGCGTGTGAACGGTGTGCTTATCTCGAACGGTGCTGGTAAAGCACTAACCAACGCTATCTTCAACCTACAAGAGCGCGGCCGTATGTTTATCGGTCACGGTGTTGAGGTTTACGAAGGTATGGTTATCGGTATCCACAGCCGTGATAACGACCTAACAGTTAACCCGCTTAAAGGTAAGCAGCTAACTAACGTTCGTGCATCTGGTACGGATGACGCACAGGTTCTTACTCCGCCAATCATCATGACTCTTGAGCAAGCACTTGAGTTCATCGACGATGACGAGCTAGTAGAAGTAACACCTGAAAGCATCCGCATCCGTAAGAAGTTCCTATCGGAAAGCGACCGTAAGCGTGCAAGCCGCGAAGCTAAGTCTTAATTGACTTAGGTGAGATATGAAAAAACCAGCCGAGAGGCTGGTTTTTTTGTGTCCAACGTCAGTCGATAGTTGTTAGTTCTAACTGATGCTGTCATCCTCACTAAAACATCGTCATCCTCACGAAAGTGAGGATCTCTGTCCGCGAGTATTGTGCTCAAACAAAGTGAACCACTTGCCGCGCGAGATCCCCTTTTTCAAGGGGATGACGGAACATCGTCATCCTTATGAGAATGACGTTATTTTGAATTCTAAAGCAACTGCTTCAAAACCCGATCAGCCCTAACCCGAGTAATCTTCTTCAACAACTTCTGTACCGGCACCGGATAGTTCTCCACCTTCTCAAGCTGCTTATAGGTACAAATCAACTGAGTATGCTCAAGAATATTCTCAATCTCAGCATCGAACTTCTCAACTAAGTGAGAGTAGTGATCCTGAATCAGAATTGCGTTCTCTAAATCCAAGCTCCAAGCGCGTGGATTAAGGTTGTTACCCGTGATCAGCATGTAGCGTTTATCAACCCAGATCCCTTTTAGGTGGAAGCTGTTTTCATCGTGTTTCCACAAACGAATACAAAGGTTGCGGCTAGCAATGTGTGCTTCATTGGCTTTGGCGAAGCGGCGTAAGTTCATCTCATACAGATAAGGCAGGCCACCAATGGTCTTAAAGTCTTCTTCTGGTGAAATGTAGAAGTCATTCGCGGTCTTATCACCAACCACAATACGTACTTTAACCCCACGTTTTAGTGCACGCTTAATCTCTTTCGCGACCGATTTAGGGAAGTTGAAATAAGGCGTACAAATAAAGATCTCGTCTTTGGCGCTAGCAAGAAGCTGATTGATGCTTTGGTTAAGCTTATTGCGACGCTTGCCAATACCCACAATCGGCGTGACCGAAACTTGGTTCTCGTTCGCAGGCTCAGCATCAAATTCATAGCGTGCTTGAGACAGTGAACCACGCAGTTGGCGGATCTCCGCTTTGATTTCTTTTGTGGTTGGCTTTTGTGGCAGTGACAAATCATTGACAGCTGGGTTAGCGATCATCTCTGTGGCCACAAAGTTCGCCATGCTGTTGGCAAGCTTGGCGTTTTCGAGCACGTGATAGCGGTCGAAACGATAGCGGTCTTTGTAGTTTAGGTAAATGTTGTTGAGGCTAGCACCGCTATAGACGACGGTATCGTCGATGATAAAGCCTTTTAAGTGCAGTACACCGAACACTTCACGACCGCGAACTGGAATACCATACACAGGGACGCCATGTTGATGTCTTTCACGAAACTCGCGATACATCACCGCGTTGCCGTCAGATTGCTTAGCGCCAATAAGGCCGCGCTGCGCTCGGTGCCAGTCAACACAGACTGCGATATCCAAGGCTGGGTTATTTTGTTTCGCTTGATAAAGCTCGCTAAAAATTTGGCGTCCTGCGTCGTCATCTTCCAAATACAGTGCGACTAGGTAGATTCTTGACTTTGCTTCGCGTATCGCTTGAATGAGATGTTCGCGATAGTCGCTAGCAGAGAGCAAAACATCGAGTTTACTCGGATCCTGCGCGATTGAGGGAAGCTGTTCAAAAGAGTTCCTAAAAGCCATCATGTAGAGACTGTACCTTTGGTCATTGCAAAATTGCGAACCTAGAATTTTACCAAATTCTTGTCCTAAATGGGTAGTAAACCGTTGATAAGTTTAACGGGGATCAAGGTAACGCATCGCAACCAGCGACTTACCACCCTGAATATAGCGACAAAACAGCTGTTTAAGTGGGTTGGGTAGCTCCTCTTCTGCTAGAGTTTTAAAGCCGTGCTGTGCGTAAAAACTCTCAAGATGACCCAGAGCGAAACAAAAATCGCCATCTTTGAGTTCTGTTTGTTGTAGCTGCGCCATCAGTTGGTGACCTAAACCGAGACCGCGCTGCTCGGGGACGACCAGCATACCGGTCATGAGCCGATACTGTTCAATGGAGCGAAAACGAACCAGAGCACTTAGGGTTTGATTGCGACTTAGTGTCAGGATGCGTTCATCGCTTTTTGGCTTACCAGCAGGGTAGTGCGCTTTGTAGAGTTTTTTTGCAATAGGGAGCTTTATCGGGTCAAGCACACCGAAATTTAACGTATCCATAGCCAATTCGGACTCCAAAAGGATAGAATAGCGGCAGTGTAAGCCATCAATCGACGCCCATGCAAATTCAAAACAACGCTCAGCTCCGCCCATATCACACCTTTGGTATTGATCAGCAATGTCACGCTTTAGTCGAGGTTCACTCGGTTGAGGATTTAATTGCGGTCTACCAGCGCCCAGAGTGGCATGATCTACCAAAACTGATGTTAGGTAAGGGCAGCAATATGCTGTTCACTGCGCCATTCGAAGGGGTCGTGATCATTAATCGCTTGAGCGGCATTGAGGTAAGCGATACGGCGACCACTCACAAGTTACATATTTGTGGCGGCGAAGATTGGCCAAGCTTGGTGAAGTGGTGTGTGGAACATGGCTATGCGGGCATTGAAAATCTGGCCTTGATACCAGGCTGTTCGGGCAGTGCACCGATCCAAAATATTGGTGCGTATGGTATTGAGCTGAAAGATATCTGTCGTTACGTTGATTATCTTTGTTTGCAAACGTTCGAAGTTAAAAGGCTTTCTCGAGATGAATGTCAGTTTGGCTATCGTGATTCCATTTTCAAACATGCATTGAAAGACAAGGCGATCGTGACTGCGATAGGCTTAGAGCTAGACAAGCAGTGGCGACCAAACCTTAGCTATGGCCCTTTGCAATCGCTGGATCTGACCACAGTGACACCCAAGCAGGTGTTTGATGTGGTTGTGAAGGTTCGCCAAGAGAAGCTGCCGGACCCAGCAGTGATTGGTAATGCGGGCAGTTTTTTCAAAAACCCAATCATCAGTCATGCGTTGTATGCCTCAGTTAAAGCTAAACACGATGCTGTGGTGGCCTATCCAGCCGAGAATGGAATGAAGCTCGCGGCCGGCTGGCTTATTGACCAGTGTGGTCTAAAAGGGCATCAAATCGGTGGTGCTATGGTGCATCCAAACCAAGCTTTGGTTTTGGTTAATCATGATGATGCCACGGCTGACGATGTGGTTCGCCTGGCGGCGTTTGTACGTCAAACCGTGTTAGATAAATTTGGTGTTGAACTTGAGCATGAGGTGCGCTTTATGGGCGCAAGCCATGAAGTGTATTTGAAGGACTTGCTATGAAAGAGCATCAAATGAAACTGGCTATTCTCACTAGGCTTGCCACTGGTGGCTTCCACTCAGGTGAGACATTGGGCGACGATCTTGGGATCTCGCGTGCCGCAGTGAGCAAACACATTAAAGGCATTCAAGAGTGGGGCGTAGATATTTTCCGAGTTCAAGGCAAAGGCTATCAATTAGCTCAGCCGATGGAACTATTGAGCGAAAAGCGCCTTGCACAGAGTGTGTCGACACCGTTTGAGTTGATCCCAATCATTGATTCAACCAACCAGTACTTACTCGACAAGCAAGAGTCCTTAGAGTCAGGCTGCGTCTGTATCTCAGAGTACCAAGCTAAAGGTCGTGGGCGCCGCGGCAGACAATGGGTATCGCCATTTGGCAGTAATCTGTATCTGTCGATGTACTGGCGTTTGGAAGCTGGGATGGCAGCGGCGATGGGGCTGAGCCTAGTCGTGGGTGTTGCTATAGTTGAAGCACTGCAAGAGCTAGGAATTGAGGGAGTGAAGCTCAAGTGGCCGAATGACCTGTATTACCGAGATAAAAAGCTTGCCGGAATTTTGGTTGAAATGTCAGGCCAAGCCGGCGGCGCCGCAAACCTAGTGATTGGTATGGGAATGAACCTCAACATGAGTGAGCAAGTGACCGGTATCGATCAGCCTTGGACATCGCTCAATGAAGTAGTAGACACACCGTTTAGCCGTAATGATTTAGTCGTCGCGTTTATTAAAGCTTGGCAAGCGGCATTGGAAGATTATGAACTGCGCGGTTTGCATGGCTTTGTCGAGCGCTGGAATCAGCACGACAACTTCTTAGGTCGTGAAGTCAAACTCATCATGGGACCGCGTGAGATCAAAGGCATTGTGCGAGGCATTGATGCGACAGGTGCGGTACTGCTTGAAACTGAGCGAGGGATAGAGTCGTACGTTGGCGGTGAAATATCGTTACGAAAAGCCAGTGATTAAAGGTCCTATGGTCCTATGGATAAAGCGCATAAAATCAGAGCTTTTATTACTTTCTTAGGTATACCGTTTCAACGCTGTGGTCTGCGCCTTTTTGTAAGATCAGCTGAGCGCGCTCTTTGGTTGGTAGGATGTTTTCGACCAGGTTTAGGCCGTTGATCGACGCCCAAATGTTCTTTGCTTTTGATTCGGCTTCTGCTTTGCTCAATTGGGTGTAGTGGCTGAAGTAAGACCCTGGCTTAGTAAACGCGCCATCGCGGAATTTCATAAAGCGATTGACGTACCACTGCTCAATTTGTTCGCTGTTGGCATCCACATAGAGCGAAAAATCGAGAAAGTCGGAAATGAACACGTGGTGTGGATCGTGGGGATAATCCATACCACTTTGCAGTACGTTTAACCCTTCAATAATCAGTACGTCAGGAAGGTCTACGACCTTTTCTTCTTCCGTAATATCGTAAGTGATATGTGAATAGACCGGTGCCTGAACATTTCTTTTGCACGCTTTCACATCGGACACGAACTGCACCAAGCGGCGCATATCGTAAGACTCTGGAAAGCCCTTTTTACCCATCAACCCCTTTTCGAGTAGTGTCTTATTTGGGTACAAGAAGCCGTCAGTGGTAATCAGTTCAACTTTTGGGTGATTGTCCCAGCGACTTAATAGTGCTTTTAGCAGACGTGCGGTGGTGCTTTTACCAACAGCGACACTCCCTGCGATGCCTATGACAAACGGCGGTGTATGTTCGGTATTACCTAAAAACTCGCCCAGTACGGAGTTACGGCGCTGTCTTGCTGCAACATAAAGGTTAAGCAACCTAGAAAGTGGCAGGTAGACGTCAGTGGCTTCCTGCATAGTTAGTTTTTCATTGATGCCTTGAAGCTCTTTTAGGTCTTCTTCTGTGAGGGTCATGGGTACGGCGTTACGAAGCGCTGACCATTGCTCTCGACTGAATGACATAAAGGGACTCATAGGTAACCTAACCATGGAATAAAGTGACTGAGTGCTGAACATACCTGAAGCAAGGGATAAATCAAATAATTCATGCAATAGGGTTACGCTAATTTCTCGAAATGTGTACAAAAAGTCGTCAAACAAAAAGAATGTGGTGAAAATCGGATTTTTTTTCAATTTAACGGTTGCATCCACAAGATTCATTCAATAGAATGCGCTCCACTTATGCCGACTTAGCTCAGTAGGTAGAGCAACTGACTTGTAATCAGTAGGTCACCAGTTCGATTCCGGTAGTCGGCACCATTTTCACTTTGCCTAGGGCAATGATGACGAAAATGGTAAGTAAAATTTGGGGGGGTTCCCGAGTGGCCAAAGGGAGCAGACTGTAAATCTGCCGGCACTGCCTTCGATGGTTCGAATCCGTCCCCCCCCACCATATTCTTTAGGGAATAGCTCTCAGAGTTACGTGTTGCGGGCATCGTATAATGGCTATTACCTCAGCCTTCCAAGCTGATGATGCGGGTTCGATTCCCGCTGCCCGCTCCAACTCATTTAGAGTGCTGATATAGCTCAGGTGGTAGAGCGCATCCTTGGTAAGGATGAGGTCGGCAGTTCGAGTCTGCCTATCAGCACCAGCTCTCAAAGCAATTTTCCTTTTGATACTTTCTTTTACCTAAACTATGTTTATTGGTTGAAAGAAGCTTTATTACCAAGATTTTTTGGTTGCGTGGTCTTCAAAGCCACTTAAATCCGTACCTAGAGGGACAACTCATGTCTAAAGAAAAATTTGAACGTACGAAACCGCACGTAAACGTTGGTACTATCGGCCACGTTGACCACGGTAAAACAACTCTAACAGCTGCAATCTGTACTACTCTTGCAAAAGTGTACGGCGGTGAAGCGAAAGACTTCGCATCTATCGATAACGCTCCAGAAGAGCGTGAGCGCGGTATCACAATCGCAACTTCTCACGTTGAGTACGATACTCCAACTCGTCACTACGCACACGTAGACTGTCCAGGACACGCGGATTATGTTAAGAACATGATCACTGGTGCTGCACAGATGGACGGTGGTATCCTTGTAGTTGCTGCAACTGACGGTCCAATGCCTCAGACTCGTGAGCACATCCTACTAGGCCGTCAGGTTGGTATCCCAT
>NZ_JBJHPB010000033.1:0-52471 GCF_059412285.1 Vibrio sp. CB1-5
TCCTTGGTCCTTGGTCCTTGGTCCTTGGTCCTTGGTCCTTGGTCCTTGGTCCTTGCAGAGGCTATTTTTCGCCCTCCTCTAAGTCAAACACTTCCCTAGGACCTAGGACCATCTTTTCCCCAGTACCGCTCTTATCTCCCTTGAATTCCCTTCCTCGCGTCCACATATCCATTCCATAACCAAATTAAAACCAATAAGAGGCAAACGTCGTGACTACTATTGTATCTGTACGTCGTAACAACAAAGTCGTGATCGCGGGTGACGGACAAGTATCCCTAGGCAACACCGTAATGAAAGGCAATGCCCGTAAGGTTCGTAGACTCTACAACAACCAAGTACTCGCAGGTTTTGCTGGCGGGACGGCTGATGCGTTTACTCTGTTTGAGCGTTTTGAAAGCAAGCTGCAAATGCACCAAGGCCACCTAACCAAAGCGGCGGTTGAGCTTGCTAAAGACTGGCGTAGCGACCGTGCACTTCGTAAATTAGAAGCGCTACTGGCGGTAGCGGATGAGACCGCTTCATTGATTATCACAGGTAACGGTGACGTGGTTCAGCCAGAGAACGACCTCATTGCGATTGGCTCAGGTGGTAACTTTGCTCAAGCAGCAGCGACTGCACTACTAGAAAACACTGAATTAGATGCACGAGAGATCGCAGAGAAAGCACTTAAGATTGCTGGCGATATTTGTGTGTTCACCAACCATCACCACACTATTGAAGAACTAGAAAGCGACGCGTGATCCTCGCGTTCCAAAAACCAAATAGTGTCTGATTTTTTGTAAGGAATTGATTATGTCTGAGATGACTCCTCGCGAGATTGTTCATGAGTTAAACCGCCACATCATTGGCCAAGACAACGCTAAACGCTCTGTCGCTATCGCGCTGCGTAACCGCTGGCGCCGCATGCAGCTTGAGGAAAGCTTGCGTGTAGAAGTATCACCAAAGAATATCCTAATGATCGGTCCAACGGGTGTGGGTAAGACCGAGATTGCACGCCGCTTGGCGAAACTGGCTAATGCACCATTTATCAAAGTAGAAGCCACCAAGTTCACCGAAGTTGGCTACGTGGGTAAAGAAGTAGAAACCATCATCCGTGACCTCACCGATGTGGCGATCAAGATGACCCACCAGCAAGCGATGGAAAAAGTGAAATTCCGCGCTGAAGAGCAAGCAGAAGAGCGTATTCTTGATGCCCTACTACCACCAGCACGTGATGCGTGGGGTCAAAACGAGCAGCCAGAGGACACGTCTTCTAACACGCGTCAAATCTTCCGCAAGAAACTGCGCGAAGGCAAGCTCGATGATAAAGAGATCGACATCGAAACAGCCGCGCCTCAAATGGGTGTGGAAATCATGTCACCTCCTGGAATGGAAGAGATGACAAACCAGCTGCAAAGCATGTTCCAAAACCTTGGCGGTGACACCAAGAAAAAGCGCAAGCTAAAAATCAAAGATGCCTTCAAAGCCCTTGTCGAAGAAGAAGCTGCGAAGCTGGTCAATCAAGAAGAGCTAAAAGAGCAAGCAATCTACAACGTTGAAAACAACGGCATCGTGTTTATCGATGAGATCGATAAAATCTGTAAGCGTGGTGAAGCATCAGGCCCTGATGTATCACGCGAAGGTGTACAGCGCGATCTACTGCCACTGATTGAAGGCAGCACCGTTTCAACTAAACACGGCATGGTGAAAACAGATCACATCCTATTTATTACCTCTGGTGCATTTCAAGTGGCTAAGCCATCCGATCTTATCCCAGAGCTACAAGGTCGTCTGCCAATTCGTGTAGAGCTAGAAGCACTAAGCAGCGATGACTTTAAACGCATCCTAACCGAGCCAAAAGCCTCACTGACAGAGCAGTACATCGCGCTGATGAAAACGGAAGAAGTCGATGTTGAATTTACCACCGATGGCATCCAACAGATCGCGGATGCAGCGTGGACAGTGAACGAAACAACCGAGAACATCGGTGCACGCCGCCTTCACACTGTGATGGAGCGTCTAATGGATGAAATCTCTTTTGAAGCGACTGACAAGCCAGGCTCTAAACTGGTGATTGACTCAGGCTATGTGAAATCGAAGTTGGGTGAGTTTGTTGAAGATGAGGACTTGAGTCGCTTTATTCTTTAATTTGATACCGACATGATCTAGAACGGCGCTCTTCTCGAGCGCCGTTCGCTTATTAAAAGGAAGACGATTAATTCGACTTACCAACCTCTCCACTTACCAACCTCTCCACTTACCAACCTCTCCACTTACCAACCTCTCCACTTATCATCATCCCAAAATTTCCGTCATCTCCAAAGTTTCCGTCATCTCCAAAGTTTCCGTCATCTCCTTGAAAAAGGAGATCTCACTCCACGCATACCAAACCTCACAGTGAACACCTAGTACCCCCACCCTCACTCTAGAACACGTTACTCACAAGTCACAGTATGCTTGGTCATTCGCTTCAGAAGATCTTCACTTTCGTGAGGATGACGTCATTCTGCCGTGATAATAATTATCCCTGCTCTCGTCCTTTGTTCACTTCCTATCATGTGTTTACTCACCGCAATCTACACTCTCGCGGCCTCCACACTCACCGTCACCTCCACACTCACCGTCACCTCCACACTCACCGTCATCTCCGCACTCACCGTCACCTCCACACTCACCGTCATCTCCGCACTCACCGTCATCTCCTTGAAAAAGGAGATCTCACTCCACGCATACCAAACCTCACAGTGAACACCTAGTGCCCCCACCCTCACTCTAGAACACGTTACTCACAAGTCACAGCACGCTTGGTCACTCGCTCTGGAAGATCTCCACTTTCGTGAAGATGACGTAGCTTTTGGTGATGAAGTTCTTTGAGAATAAAAATCTCTGATAACAATATTCTCGATTGAAAGTCGACAATAACAATCACCACAGATCTGTCGTCAAATCGCGCCAGTAAGGATTATGACTCGTTACTAACTCATTTTTCCAGGCACGATTCCAGTGCTTAAGTTGCTTTTCACGAGCAATAGCTTCTTCCATGCAATCAAACAACTCGTAATGCACCAACTGACTAACATTGTATTTCTTTACAAATCCACCAGTCACACCATGTCTATGTTTCCACATGCGTTGTTGTAAGTTGGACGTGACTCCAATATAAATAACGCCCCGTCCCTTTGAGGCTGTAATGTATACACATGGCTGTTTTGTCATATCTAGTCCCTTTTAATATGATTTACTAGGATTCAAACAAAGTCATGCTATACGTTTGCTATAACTCGATTTTCAGCGCACTTCACACAACCTTCAATATCATACTAATCCCATACTAAAACCATATTCAGTGTACGTATTTAGCCACTTCCCATTTTGCCGTATACTTACTTTAAACAGTTAATTCGTAGCATAATCATGACTTCTTCTTTTCGTATATGGCTCGATGCCGCAAGACCTAAAACACTGCCACTGGCGCTGGTTTCTATCATTACTGGCAGTGCGCTCGCGTTTTCCAAAGGCGAGATGTCATGGAGTGTGGCTTTGCTTGCACTGCTAACAGCGACCCTGCTACAAATCTTATCCAATCTTGCCAATGACTACGGCGATGCCGTCAAAGGCACTGACAATGAAAACCGGCTGGGCCCAATACGCGCCATTCAGTCGGGAGAAGTCACGCAGCTAGAAATGAAAAAAGCTATCATTCTGAATGTGGTACTGACGGTCGCTTCAGGATTGTTTTTGGTGCTGTACGCCCTTGAATCGCTGCAAAATATCCTCGCCTTTATCGGTCTTGGCGTACTTGCAATCGCAGCCGCTATCGCCTACACCGTTGGCAACAAACCTTACGGCTATGTAGGACTTGGTGACATCTCAGTGTTTATCTTCTTTGGTTTGCTTGGTGTCTCTGGAACTTATTTCCTTCATACCGGCCACTTAGACACGCTGCTATTTTTGCCAGCCATTGGTTGTGGCTTACTCGCCGTTGCAGTGCTTAACGTCAACAACATGCGTGACATAGAAAACGACAGCGCTTGCGGCAAACGTACCGTTGCAGTACGTCTTGGTGAGCGCAAGGCCAAGTTGTATCACTTTGCCCTACTCGCTGTCGCTGTGAGCGCATTTGCGATGTATCTGTCAGTACAGCAGTCACCACTTGGGATAAGTCTGCCTTTTGTACTGAGTCTAGTGGTGGTCATCAAACACGGTACTGCTGTATGGCAAACCACACAGCCAGCACAGATCGCCCCAATGATGCCTATTGTGGTTAAGTGCTCATTAATCACCAACATCTTGTTTTCAGGTGTGGTTATAGCTCAAACTCTGATCACTTAATTGAGCCTTGTCATTGCATTGACCTATTCAACCGATATACTCGATCTATCCCTTTTGAAAACTGCATAGAAGAGCCGCCATGGAATACAGTACTTCAGCCCTATGTGATATCTACCTAGATCAAGTAGATGTTGTCGAGCCAATGTTTAGCAATTTTGGCGGCAGAGCCTCATTTGCAGGTCAAGTGACCTCCGTAAAATGCTTTGAAGATAACGGTGTGATCCGCGACATTTTAGAGCAAGACGGCGTGGGTCGCGTGCTATTGATTGATGGCGGTGGGTCACTACGCAAGGCTCTTATCGATGCGGAAATCGCCCAGTTGGCAGAAGACAATGAATGGGAAGGCATTATTGTCTACGGCTGCATTCGTGAAGTCGACGAGCTCGAGGACATGAACTTAGGCATTCAAGCGCTGGCTTCGATTCCTGTTGGTGCCGCGCAATCAGATGTTGGGGAAGTGGATGTACCGGTCAACTTTGGCGGCGTCACCTTTTTGCCTGAAGACTATGTGTATGCTGACAACACAGGAATCATCTTGTCACAAGAACCACTCGATGTGAGTTTTGATGACGAAGAGGCTGAAGAAACCGAAGAGTGATTGTTGAAGGTATCGCCTATTGAAGGTACCACCTAAGGTAATCGTCGTCCTCGTTTTACCGTCATCCCCTTGGTTTTACCGTCATCCCCTTGAAAAAGGGGATCTTTCCCAGCGAGTGACTCGCACAATTTGAGCACATTATTCGCCGGCAAAGATCCTCACTTTCGTGAGGATGACGCAAGTAATTGAGGATGACGCTGGTAACGTGAATAACTGTGGTCGCTAAAAAGTAATGTACTTCACTTAATCATTACCAAACAAGTCACGCGTATAAACTTTATCCGCAACATCTTCTAACTCTGGCAACATGCGGTTAGAGATAATCAAGTCAGCTTCTTGCTTAAAGGCATCCACATCTTGGATAACGCGCGAATGGAAGAATTGCTCTTCTTTGAGTACAGGTTCATACACAATGACCTCAATACCTTTCGCTTTCAAACGCTTCATAATGCCCTGAATGCTCGATGCGCGGAAATTATCCGAACCCGACTTCATGATCAAACGATACACACCCACCACCTTAGGGTTGCGCTTCATAATCGACTCGGCAATAAAGTCCTTACGCGTGCGATTCGCATCCACGATGGCGCCGATAATATTGTTCGGCACTTCTTGATAGTTCGCCAAAAGCTGCTTGGTGTCTTTCGGTAGACAGTAACCGCCATAACCAAATGATGGGTTGCAGTAGTGACCACCAATGCGAGGGTCTAGCGCTACACCTCCAATGATTTGACGAGTATCCAGACCCAACGCTTCAGCATAAGAGTCTAACTCGTTAAAATACGCCACACGCATCGCTAAATAGGTATTAGAGAACAGCTTCACCGCTTCCGCTTCAGTCGAGTCCGTATACAGTACATCGATGTTTTCTTTCTGCGCGCCCTCTAACAACAAGTCACCAAACACCTTCGCACGCTCACTGCGCTCACCGATAATGATGCGAGAGGGATTAAGGTTGTCATACAGAGCACTGCCTTCACGCAAAAACTCAGGAGAGAAGAACACATTCTCCGTGCCAAGCTCTTCACGAACTCGAACCGTGTAGCCCACTGGAATGGTTGATTTGATGACGATCACCGCATCTGGATTCACCGCAATCACATCTTTAATCACTGCCTCAACAGAGCCTGTATTGAAGTAATTGGTCTGCGGGTCATAGTCTGTCGGCGTTGCCACAATCACGTAGTCAGCACCACGATACGCCAGCTCTTTGTCCAGCGTCGCAGTGAAGTTGAGATCATCACGCTTTAGAAACGCCTCAATTTCGCTATCGACAATCGGCGATTGCCCATTGCACAGCATCTCGACTTTTTCTGCATTAATATCAACCGCCACTACCTCATGGTTCTGAGCCAGCAACATCGCATTCGATAGGCCTACATAGCCCGTTCCAGCAACTGCAATTTTCATAGTTCTGTCTTTTAATTTGTTTGTGATTTGTTGACGTTAGCTTGAGTCCAAACTAAGTCACCAATGCCATCAGTCGGCACAAAGCCCGTTGGCGCCTGTAACATGAGTTCACGCAACGCTTGTTGGTCATAATCTAGTGCCGCTTGCTGCAGATCGTCAAGTAACTGATTGTATTCTGCTTGCTCCATCGACACCTCTTGGGCAGTCATGATTCGATCGTGAGAGGTTTTAGAGACACTGTCTCCAATAAGTAACTCTTCAAATAGCTTCTCACCAGGCCTTAAACCCGTATACAGGATTTCGATATCACCATCTGGGTTATGATCATCTTTCACTTCTAGCCCCGACAGGTGAATTAGGTTCTTAGCCAGATCTGAAATTCGAACTGGCTCTCCCATATCAAGCACAAACACATCACCGCCCTTTGCCATAGCACCAGCTTGAATCACCAGTTGCGCCGCCTCAGGAATAGTCATGAAGTAACGAATAATATCTTTATGCGTAACCGTTACCGGTCCACCCTTCGCAATCTGTGCCTTAAACAAAGGGATAACAGAACCCGAAGAGCCTAATACGTTACCAAAACGCACCATAGAGAACAGGGTTTGATGATCGCTTTGGTAGCCTTTCGCGAGCGCTTGTAAACCGAGCTCAGCAAGACGCTTTGTTGTCCCCATCACATTGGTTGGTCGCACCGCTTTGTCGGTAGAAATGAGCACAAAAGATGACACGCCGGCTTCTATCGCAGCACATGCGGCTCGGTACGTACCAAACACGTTGTTTTGAATGCCTTCAGCAACATTATACTCCACTAAAGGAACGTGCTTGTAGGCCGCAGCATGATAAACCGTCTCGACCCTAAAGCTCCTCATGGTACTGACAAGCCTTTGTTGGTTTTGGACGTTGCCCATGATTGGAACAATCTCAATATCTTGCGCGGATTGGCGCAGCTCTCTTTCAATGCTGTACAAGGAAAACTCAGAGGCTTCAAATAACACCAGACGACACGGGTTGTATTTGATGATCTGCCGACAAAGCTCTGAGCCAATAGAGCCACCAGCCCCCGTTACCATGACGGTTTTATCTTTGATGTTTTTTTCGAGTAGCTGTTGATTTGGAGTGACTGAATCACGCCCCAACAAATCGTCGATAGCGACTTCTTTCAACTGATCGATTTTTAGATCGCCACTAACGATATCACTCAGATTCGGAATGGTCATTACTTCAATAGGAAAGTCAGAAAATCGCTCTATCATCCGCTTACGCATACTGCGGGAGGCATTAGGTACCGCTAAAAACACTTTTTCAACAGAGTACTTTTCAACTATGCGTGCAATATACTTTGGTCGATAAACAGTGACACCCTGTATCGTCGTCTTATGCTTTTTCAGATTATCATCGATAAAAGCGACAGCACGATACTCTTCACTCTGTAATACAACTTGATACAGTTGTCTGCCCGCCTTTCCGGCTCCGTAGATCAGTACTGGCGTACGACCATTACTCAAAAAATCAGAGATCAAAAACCTTACGAAGAGACGCGCACCACCGCTTAACGATACTAAAAAGGTCGCATAAATAACGGGCACCGAGCGAGGCAAAAATATCTGAAAATAATACGAAAAAAGTATGATAGACAGCGCAGACACTGCCGCACCGAAGGCTATTGTCACTACCGCCTGCAACCCCAAATAGCGCAGTACAGCCCGATAGAGGCCAAAATGCGTGAATACGGCTAATGTCACCACGGTGACAGAAACGAAAACATACCAATATTCAACATCTTGCCAGAATACGTCTATTGCTCCCATCCGAGAGTAAAAGGCAGCCCAGAATGAAACAAATATGAAGGCAGTATCAAAAAACAAACTAACTGCTCTTTTACCCGCTCTAGGCATGGTCCAAATTGGATTAAGAGAAAACACTATTACCTCTAGTCAATACGGTACTTGATCAAGATTTCGAAACACGGTCACCCGTACCCTTACCTGTTGCTGTCGCTATGATGTAATTAAAATATCGACCAACAGTAAGGCTATCGAGCATTTTCCGGTCGGTCTTTGCAAGAAGTTCAGGTGTAGACATATCAATATTACTCACCTGAGCCAACCCAGTAACACCAGGCAACGCGTCGTATACATTCAACTTATCACGCTCTTCAATCAGTTCTGCCTGATTAAATAAATTAGGCCGAGGCCCAACGAGGCTCATTTCGCCTTTAACGACATTAATAAGCTGTGGTAGCTCATCAATTTTAGTTTTACGCAAAAATGCACCAAAATTAGTAATTGAACTGCGACTAGCAAGGTGGCTCGCAACTGATGCCGTGTCTACTGACATAGTTCGGAACTTGATCAATTTAAAAGGTCGCTTACCTCGACCGACTCGCTCTTGAATAAAGATAGGCGACCCTGTATCAAAATAACCAACAAGTGTCACAACCAACAAAATGGGTAGTGTCAAAACCAGACCAACAACAGATAAAACCAAATCGATAATACGTAACATTTATAACTCTTCTTTTTGATTGCAAGAAAGACCTTGTTGCATTGTATATGGGGGAGCCCAGCCAAGTTTCTCAAATGTCTCGTCGACTTCCAAAACTAGATCACCCAGCAACTGCTCAGCCATGGCACGCTTACCTAACAGGTCCGCTCCCCAGTACATTAATGATGTAGGTACCGGCAATTGCCAACAAGACTTCCCCTGCGCCAGAGCAATTTGACGAACCAATTCTCTTGTAGAAACTGGATCACGCTCCGCAACTAACCACGCTTTACCTGCCGCTTCTGGCAAATAACAGCAACGATAGAGAAAGTCCGCTAAATTTGAGCAAGAAATGATACTGCGTCTATTTTTTACAAGCCCAAAAGGCAACAAAGGAAACAATTTCACAAGCTTAGCAAGAGCACCAAAGTTTCCTGGTGCTTCGCTACCATAAACCAGAGGAGGTCTTACAATGACCACATCCATCTCACATTGCTCTTGCAACTCTAAAAGAGCCTGTTCCGCAAGCCACTTAGATTTGGCATAGTCATTATGTGGGGCAGCTGACGAGTGATTGGTTAATCCTTTACTATCAGTACCATTTCCAAGCACACCAACCGTACTGACAAACACGAAACGCTTCACTCCTGCAGAGGCGGCACTTCTCGCCAAGTGCATTGTGCCTTTATAATTGATCTCATAAAAGTCATCAACTGATGAGCCTTTATTGTGCGCGACTCCCGCTAAGTGAATCACGGCATCACAATGATCAAAGGCACCGCTCCAGCTTGTTTGAGCATCGATGCTTTCAACCGCAAAGGTGTCGTCTTGCCCATCTTGGGAACGGCGTGATACACAACGGTACTCAGCCAGCCCTTGCTTGCGTATTTCTTTGCCGATAAACCCAGTTGCACCCGTCAATAAAATCGTCATTCGCACGCCTTTTGATAAAAACTAAACGTCTTTTTAAGCATCGACTCGAGCGTAAACCTTTTATTGTAAGCCTCTAGCCCCCTCTTACCGTGTTCTGCAAGGAGTTCCGGGTGCTGACTATAGAGCTCAAATGCTTGCGCTAGCTTCGCTGCTCTATCTTCTACCGGAATGATTACCCCTGTAACATCAGTCTCAACCAACTCACGAACTCCACCTACATCACTTGCAATAACAGGCAAGCCTGCAGACATTGCTTCTATTATTGTCAAAGGTAGGCCTTCCCAATTCGAGATCAAAATAAAGCCATGACTCTTCGACAAAACATCTCTCACTTGAGTGGGTTCCAAATAGCCATGAAATCGGACTTTACTCTCAACACCCAATGAGCAAGCCAAGGTTTTACAGGCCTCCAAACTAGGTCCGCTTCCGACAAAATCAATACTGATACGGTGTGAGTCACTCATTGCCAAAGCTTCAAGCAGGATACTCTGACATTTCGGCTCATCGAATCGAGCTACCATCGCAAATCTCAACATCTCTTGATCACCAATAGCGAAATTCGTCGTTGAGCTTGTATATGAAGCTGGTGCAACACCATTCTGGATCGCAACCATTTTATCCATGTTGGCAAAATGGTACTTCTTGGCCAACGCCCTATCTTGTTTAGAGACAGTAATTACATGGGTAGGTAACCACGACATTAACCACTCAATCGTAAGGTATAAGGTTCTACGAGCTTTGGGGATTCCATTGGTAAACGGCCAACCATGAATGGTGAAGACCCGAGGAACCCTCAAGCCGATGCTAGCCAAACGACCGACCAAACCAGCCTTGGCTGAATGCAAATGAACGAGTTCAGGTGAGACAGTTTTTATTAACGCCCGTATTTCACGAATCGCTTTAATGTCAGAGCACAAATCAAGTTCACGCTGCAGGTAAGAAAGGCAATGCACTTGACATGGCTCATTGTCTTGGAGGTATCGACTAAATTCACCTTCACCACCAAGAGCGACATGAACCTCATAGCCCTGCACTTTAGCGTAACGAATGAGATCGATAAGATGAATGCTCGCCCCCCCTACAACATCGGAGCGAGTAATAATATAAAGTAGAGATTTCTTTGTCATAGCCTAACGCACGTTCATCACTTGATAAGTCGGTTAATGATACCTAGAAAGTCAATTTCTAAAAGGATTTCTTCCCATGTGAATTTTTTCGCTTTCTCCAAGCTAATTATTGCATTGGGGTTGTTAATAAGCGATTGAAAAGTTCTCTTATCTAACGAGCTAATAGTAGCGAAGTCATAGCCATAACGCCTGCTATGTTCGTTTATCCACTCATACTGATTGGAAATAACAGGAAGCCCAGCAACCAAGTATTCAATAACTTTTGTTGATGTTTGCCGAGTCAATGGGTATTCGTCAGGCATAATATTTAGCCCCGCTTTAGACTTAGACAGGTAATGTAGGACTTGGTCTCTATCAAGCATGCCAAGAAAGGTTACTCCCTCCATCTGACTCAGCAATAATTCATCGTCAGAGTTAGTACGCCCAGCAACTACGATAGAGAAACCTTGGCGTGCTAAATCGGAAATGGCGGGCACCACATTCTTTCGTTGACTTATTGCTCCGAAATAACAAATATCAAACTCCTTTTCACAGCTTATGGAGCGTAATGATAATACCGTATCGCTTGCCCCCATATCACGATAAAAACGAGGGACCTGACGACTGAAGTAATACTCTCCTTCAACAAAGACATTTAAAAATGAATAATATTTAGGTTTAGAACCTAAGATTGATTTCAATATATTTTTAATCGTAGCAAATCGGCCGACACTTGCTGTATGATACTCATGAAGCTCAGGCACGCCTTTTCTAATTTCACCACTCAAGACACCACCAAAGCGATAATATAATCGAGCAGTCACTTCTTTTGCTTGCTCTTCACTCTCAACTATTATAGTTGACACTCCTCGCTTCTCAAGAAACGCACTATAAGCATCTCCTTCAGGTATAAAGGCTCTCGCTGTCTTAACAAAACATACATCATAAATCATTGTCAAACCTCACTAAACCCCACTACCCACAATTAAAACGTCACAGCAACCAAGAAGCTCAAGAAGCTCAAGAAGCTCAAGAAGCTCTTTCATCATTTGTTATTTTACTCAATACTATCAATTGAAATAGCAGAGTCATACCGTAAGATACAACGCCAGCAAAACCGACTCCTATCACACCAAACTTGGTAACCAGAATGTAGCAAGTAGGCACGTGTAGCAAAGCTGAGGAAATAGTAATACCTGAGAGCGACTTAACTTTCTTATAATAATAAAAATAGTTACCAGTAAAGACACAACCAGCACGGAGCAACACGGCGGTAGCGAGTGAATAAAAAACGGTTATCTCATAGTCGTAAGCATCTGGAATGATCACGGCCAATACATAAGGAGAAAAAAGAACCATGGTTAGAAAGACACCACCAACAAGAAGCATTAAGCTACATATCAACTTTTTCGTTTCACGCTTCTTGTTATCCTTCAGCCCTTGAAACATTCTTGGCATAACCGCCTGGTTCAAAGCATTTGATACCACAAGCAACACCATCGCTAACTGCATAGAAACAGCGTATTCTCCCACAGCGGTAGTAGAGATTACCGACACTAAGATAAGATTATCCGCACCAGCTCTCAACCACCAACTTAAACCATGAGGAAGGGATCCAACCCCAAACTTCAATGCGTCAACAGAGCAATCCTGTTGCCAATCGCTAGCTAAAAGGTGTCGGAATCGATATATTAAAACCAAAGAAACAAAAAGGACAGAGAGCAAAATAGCAATTATTCTAGCATCAGCAGAGAAACCTTGCTCCAAAAGAATGACTGTTATTGAAAATCCAATGATATTTACAACAATATTCAACACACCCACACGGAAAGGCTTTTCTTCACATTGAAATAAAGAAAGAAAAGTCGTTATTATTGAATTACCCAAAGCGATAAGTGCAATAATAAACAACCAAAACTTGTCAATACCAAAAATCACGTCTGGTAAAAAAAATGACCAGCCAAAAAATAGCAATATCAACAAAATGAGAGACAGACTAACGCTATGAGCAAGCACACTTGAAAGCACTAAAGCTAGTGGATAGCTTTTCTTAAAGAATTCAACTCGAAGATAGGCGTTTCCTCCAAGAAGAACACATATCGTCGTGAACTCTATGATATTTAAAATTACAGATAAAGAACCATACTCTGCCTGCGTGAGATAACGCAGTAGAATGGGTAGCATTATGAATGGGATTAACTTATTAAGTAGTTCAGAGGCTAAGTATATTGCAGAGTTTAATGCAAACTTCTTATTCTGACTAGACAACTTAGTTTCGCTCATGCTGACCTAGCGCCGAGACCAAGTTAGAGTCCGAATTGTATACCGATAGCTTTGCTGGATAATGAGACTTCATTACTTCGAAATATTCCAATATCGTTAAATTATGATAGTACTCCGTTAGAGATTTATCCATTGATTGGTGATTGTTTAAGTTACTTTCACCAATAGCCTTAAAAAAGTCATTCCTCTGGAGTGCTAATTGATCATACTTTTTATCATTCGGGAAGTGCTGAGAAGCGCTGTCAACTTCATAAAAATACTTACCGCCATTTAAATCAACACCAACTAAAATAATCTCTTCATAACCCAGCATTACACAGTAATCAACTAACGCTCCTACATGACTCGCATGGTGAATTAATGAGTCACAAGAGATTGGTTTTCGATGCTTTAATAAAGCGCCCAATTCTCTCTGACTATTCGCTGGGTAATGGTATGGGACATAGCTAGTAAAGTGATTGGCTGGCTTAGGGTAAGAATATATCCCTGTTTTTCTAGCATGCTTATACTGAAGTACGATATGACAATTTGAAAAACGTGTATCATTTAAACACTGAGAGTAAAAAAGATCGACCAAACCCTTGTGATCATTCAACTCAACGAACATCATATCGGGAACAAACTTATGAACATAAAAATAATTCAGTGCCGCTGTGTCGAATTGACGAATATAGTCCCAGTCCTCATCACATAAATGAGAAATACTCTCACCACCACCAAAAATAAATATTTTATCAGATTTTCTAGTAAAATCCTTATCATTCAAATGAGAAAGTTCTTTACTTTTCATTTCTTTGCGAAGAAGTTTCACATACAAGAGATCAACGAGAAAGTAGTTCAGATACTTAACATCCATTAAATATCTAACTATTGAGTAAGGAAAAACGATTACTCTTAGTAATTTTAAAATCAGGTTCATCATTTAGAAAAAACTCTCATAAAAATAGACCAGCACTGTCGTAAATTAGCTTTCAAAGCACTAAATTGGCTAACTTCAACATTATCCAACCCACTATCCGATAGTTTAGAGCTAATATCTTTTGCCAAAGAAAAATAAACAGGCCTAGTGTAATGTCTAATATTATCAGTTAAATCTTGACTTGAAGAAATAAACTCTCTCACATCACATACTCGAACATTGCTTGAAACTTCTGCAACCTCCATAAGGGTGTGATTCATTCTTTTATGACGAGCGACCATTTCAATATCAGCAGAGTTAGCTGCATCGACCTCAGATCCAGACAATAATATAATTTCCCTATTAGAAAATAACTTGGCTAGCCACAACAAATTTTCTTTGAAGTCAGCATCAGATATAGCACCTATATAATCAAACTGTGACGAGAACGTGCTCCTAATACTTCTTGTGAAATTTTTTAGGTGTGTAGGCAATTCGTGATCTTCAATACCCTGATTAGTCCAATCTTTATTGAATAGCTCAAATGGTATTTTTATACGTTTATCTTTACGATTTTGATACACTCCTCGACTATAATCATTTAGCGGACTATAGACTAGATATTTCCAATCTTCAGTAAAGATCTTAATTGATGCCACATCATCAAAATCAATAAATGGGATCCCTTCCATTGCATCACGTACTGACTGTTCATCTGTATTTCCATTTTTAATTTCATGAGCCAGTCTAAGTAACCAAGTATGCTCTTTATGAACCGAGTAAGACTCGCTATTTATATAGTTAAAGTCAGTTTCAACATTAAAGTCTTTCTTAAAGTAATGCCCTACAGCCTCTAAATCACACCCACCAACCATTAACAATTTATCCAGTGAAGTTGCTACTGCTTCAATTGAAGAACCACAACTTAACTCTTGAATAAAATTAATATTATCATTAAATTCTAAAACGCCAGACACGGGGGTAACCACATCGATAATTGGGCAATCTAGCTTATTATAAACGTAGTTCTCAACTTGCATATTCAGCACTCTGCATGAAAATACAAAGTGTTTTAGAGTTTTCTTGTGCAGTACATAGAACCCAACTAAGCCGTAATCACCATACTTATCCTGTACAAATAACGCAGCAGACTGCCCACCAGCTTTGGCAGCTCTAATGTCAGCTATTAACTGTTCTTTACTTACTCTAAGCTTAGTAAAGTTCAACTGGTTTGTTCTGCCTTCTAACTCCCACAACCTATCTATATGCGCAAGAGGATCATAGTCAAAACGAATCGTTATTTCTGAGGATTTTAGAAACTCTTCATTATTGAGATTAGCAGCCGCCTTATACTGCTCCTTTTTTTCCAACACTTTATACTGCTCTAGTCGACTCAATGCAGAATCATCTTTACCTTTAAAACTTTCAAGAGTTAACAATGATGGTATTACATCTGGCAATGCCGTATTGATGCCTTCATTAAAGAATTCAACCTCATTAATATTTCCTGTATTATCATCAATAAACAAGACATTTTGAGGTCTAAGCTGACACTTATGGATAATATCAGAAACAGCTTTTCCTTTAGGTGTCCAGTCTACATAAGGAAATATAAAGTAATCCCAAACACCAATTTCCTGTAACTTTGCTTTTACTGTGTCATAGTCATTTTTCGAGCAAATACTATTTACGATACCTCTGTATGCTAGTTTTTTTATCAACTCTACATTCTCTGGAATAACCTCAATACCTTCTTCCGATAACGTTCCTTTCCAAAACGTTTCATCCAAATCCCAGATAACTAGCTTTATATTACTTTTCATACAAACCTTTCAAAGAAAAAAACATCAACAGTCTCTATTAAACAGCACTCCAAATTCGCTGTGCAAACTCAAAATCTTCCGGCCAGTCAATATCGGTTGCCTTTATTTTCTCCTGTTCATACATAAATGGGTTTAACCCAATTCTATCGCCAACCATTTTGTAATTGCTAATGCTTGAAATAAATGCACCACTATCAACTTCAAAAATAGGAGATAAAGTCTGCGTCATCGGCCACTTGCGCTCTTTGCGGTCATAATTGATTGGGTTTTTTTCATCCCAAAGAAACCCTTGAATCTTCTGCACCGTCATTAGAGAATCAAAGCCCTCCTGTAGCGCATTTCCATATGCATCAATAAATGATTCATAATCAAGTTCATTGATAAATGGTGATGTAACATGCGTCCAAAGCACATCCCCCTCGGAGATAAGTTCAGGTACGTACTCAATAAGACTGTCCGTGGTCGTTGTATTGGATCCTAAGTGATCTGGTCGTTCAGAAACGACGACTCTACTATCGGTTCTTAAGCTTGCGTACTCTAATACCCTTTCATCATTTGACGATACAAGAATGGTATCGAGCTTCTTTGTCCTACAAAGTTGATCTAACTTTATCCCAAGCAGCCCCCCTGGATACCCAGCGAAAGGCTTAACGTTTTTATCTGGGATTCTTTGACTTCCCTTTCGACACGGTAAAAATGCAGTAATCATCCAAGCTCATCCCACTTATCAATTGTTCGGTATCCATTGTATTGCGCTTCTTTACTAAGCGATTCTTTTACATTGGAAAAAGGCAGGTACCCAATAAAGTCGATGTTATTTTTCTTAGACGCCTCTAAATCAGACAAGGCATCCCCAAACATCACCGCTTCACCTGATGACATAGCTACGATACTCTGCACAAGCTCGGTTTTCTTGGTTGGTGAACCATAGATACCTTTAAATAAATGGCTAATGCCTCGACGTTCGAATACATCCCTAAGTTCTTCTTGAGCAGAACCACTCGCGATATATTTATCTCCGGGCAATTGCTTAATAAACGCTAATACCCCAGGCGTCAATTCAGCTTTAAGGTAGAGCTGCTGACATTGCTCCCCAAAGCTACTCAACACCTCGCTGGCCACCCTTTCTTTTTCAGAGAGTTCGATCGATAAAATGCTCTCAACAAAGTGATTAACATGATGGTATCGAGACAGGCCAAAGTTATTGGAAAAATACTCAATACACGAGTGAACCTCTTCCTTCTTGAATCCATGCTCGCTGAGCGCATTTTCCATTGCATCGATCTTTAAACGGTTTGAATCAAAGATGACTCCATCACAGTCAAAAATAAACACATCAAACTTAGATAGCGGGCGCATAAATCGACCCTTTTTTCACAGGATAGGAGCTTGGGGTGAGCGATACGATAGGCATGCTATTAGAGTGCTCTGTGTACTTACTCAATGTTACGATCATCTCTTCTTGTCGGATATCGTTTCTTGGGTAGCCATCAAAGCCAACCACGCTGATACTTCTCACTTTTGACTCAAGCAACACTGCGAGCAAATACGCAGTTGTCGTATCGAATGGAACGACAGCACCGCTCCCATGAGTTTCAAGCGTATCCGAAACAACATCAATACCATAATCAATGAGCTGTAGATGACTAATTTCCGCCAACTCTTTTTCACTAAAGCGCCCCTTAGGAAGAATCATAGGTTTATCGAGCGTTTGATAAAGTTTAAAGTCGGAAAGCAGTTTAGAGTTGTAAGAGACAACATAATAGTCAATGAGGTGTTTAGAAATATGCTCTGTCACGTTCACAGATACAACGACAGGCTTATTCTTAACGATATAATCCTCAATGTCATCAGCGTACTTTTTCGTGCTTGGTGCATTCGTTAGTATAAGAATGTCTTGGCAGTCAAACATACCTTTTAGATCATCACTACCAGTAGGATTGTCACCGCCAGAAAAGGTGAGCGCCATATCTAAGACTGCACCGTTGTATGAAGTTGTTCCTTCAAGCTTAGTTAGATAATCAATGGCACCAATAATTTCCTCTGTTCCGTAGTGCACATTGGAAAGCAGATTTTGAATATACGTAGGATGTACGTCGTTCTGAGCACCAAGGAAATAGAGAATATTACTTCCCCAGCCATACTCCTTTTGCATCGATTCAAAGTGTCGAATCACCAACTCGTAGATCGGTTTCGGGTTGTATGGGCTCCCCTCTTTCACCAAGCAGGCAAGAAGGTTTTCAGATTGAGTATTTCCTGCGCCTCTCCCCATTCCAGTAATCGTAGAATCGAGCCAAGTGACACCAAGGCGCCTTGCTGTCAGGCTATTACTCAAACCTTTACCCATATTGTCATGAGTATGAATACCAATAGAGCCATCCCAAACCGATTGAATGCTCGCCACAATGCGCTCTACTTCATGGTCATCCATATTACCAAGGGAATCTGCAAAGTAGAGTACATCCAAACAGTTCCAGGCCTTCGCTTGTCGGACTTTATCGATAATCAAGTCAGAAGGTTTACCACCTGCTTGCATCAGATTATAGCCGACGTCGTACCCTAATGCTTTCAACTCTTTGACGATAGGACCCGACTCCTCAACTTCATGGAAATGAGCAGCCACTCTCACCAAACTAATCTTAGAGTCAGACTTGGGTACAAACAGCTTTCTCACCGCTTCTTGCACTTCATACCCAGATTCCAAAATTGTTTTCGCGTCAACCATAACACCATAATTAGGACCTTCAGGAAGGTTTAAGCGCGCAACAAACGATTCTGTTGTATAAGCGAACGCACCTAAAAACCCGTCTTTTGGAAAGTTTCGTAGTCCTAGCTCAACAAACTCAATACCAGACTCTGCAATTGCGTCAAGATAGGCATTTACCACTTCAGGTTCAAAATCCCAATTGTTGTAATAACCACCATCACGTAAAGTACAATCTAAAACCTTAACATTCATAGGACTACTCTCAATAATACAAAAAACGCCGAATTCCCTTGTGAAAACCATTCTGGAACATTCAGCAAGGCATGGGTGCCAGTAAACCCACCATCTATCCATACGGCATAGTAAACAATTTACTGCTCTAAGGTCATATCCCAGAGACACTAATTCTAATTCTGCTCTCTTTATCCCAATTCTGTACGAGATAAATATAGTTCAAGATTGTACCTGAACTGGACTTTAATCGCGACCACTTGCACCCGTCGACTTCTGTCAGAAACTGTCATTCACGCAATAACACCCAGCTCATCAATTTCTTGATTTACCTTAGATTTGAAGTTGGATTTTGTTGTTCTATCTCCATGGATCAAATGCAACTGCTTTAAGTGTTCAGAACAACCACTGACAAACGCCAATAGATCGTTCTTATCCGCATGCGCTGAATACCCCGACATCGTATGTACTTTAGCGTTCACTTCAACGCATTGATCATCAATGGTGACGGAAGAACGTCCTGCCTGAATATCCCGCCCCAACGTACCACCAGCTTGATAGCCACAAAACACCACATCTGTCCTGTCATCCGGCAACAGTGCTTTAAGGTAGTTCACAATACGTCCACCCTGACACATCCCAGAAGCAGCAATCACAATAGCTGGCTCACCCGTGGCCGCCAGCCGGTTCACCAGCCTTACATGCTCTCGGTGAGACTCCACCACAATGCATTGATCAAAGCTGAGCGGCCGCTGCCCACGCAATACCTTAGCCTTTGCTTCCCGACTCCAAAGCTTGCGATAGCGTCGATAGGCATTGGTCACCTTAACCGCAAGCGGTGAATCAACAATAATAGGTAAGCGCTCACTAAGCTGGTATTGCGACAGCAGCGTTTCTATATCAAAAAGTAGCTCTTGGGTTCGCCCAACACTAAATGCAGGAATGAGAATGACGCCACCATCACTGAGGCTACGCTGAATAATCTCTAACAGTCGCTTAGAGCGAGTTTCAACGTCGTCATGATTGTTATCACCATAGGTGGATTCCACAAACAAATAATCGGCGCGCTTGGGTGGTTTAGGATCGGGCAACAAAGGCGTGTGACTTGGGCCAAGATCACCAGAAAACACCACAATCTCTTTATTGGGCAACTTCACTTCCACATAAGCACTTCCCAATATGTGCCCGGCGGGCTGAAAACGAATGTGGGTAAAGTAGTGCTGCTTAGCGTTTTTCACAGGCACCCACTCGTTGTAGCCTACAGGTTTAAGCTTGCGGCTAATGAGCTGAACAATATGTGCGCGCTGGGATTTAGTTAGTCCTAATTGGAGTGCTAGTCCGTCTTCCAACATCAATGGTACTAAATGTGCCGTCGCGTGAGTGCAATAGATAGGCTCTCGAAAGCCTGCGGCAAATAGCCAAGGCAGACGCCCTATATGGTCAATATGAGCGTGAGTAAGTACTAACGCTCGCACAGCCGCCAAACTAAAATCAATATCCAACGATTTGGATTTCGCATCCCCACCTTGAAACAACCCACAATCGATAAGGATTGAGTTACCTTCAATATTCAGCTCATGACACGATCCTGTGACAGTATGTTTTCCCCCATGGTGAAGGACATACACCCCTCTCGTAAGCTCCATTCGTATGACCTCCTACCATTCAATAAATTGAGTACGATGTGTAAATGTCTTGATAGCGATGCCTAATTCGATTTAGGTAGCAGCGCGTTTCTCTCTGATGTTGGCAGCTTTCTTTTTGATCACGCTTCATGTTCTTGTTCCATCGACTCAACAACACTCAACGTTTGGCTGCGTTCACCTTCAACAAAACCACACTTCATCGCACTCACCATCTTTCCAATGATGGGGCTGGTTCCTCCCTCACGGTCAGTCAAGAAGTAACTGTGCCCAACCGGATGATCAAAGCACTGATTAAAACGGTCACAGTTGAACTCATACACATTTTTTGGCAACGCACTAAGGCGCTCTGGCCCTGTCATCCCAAGTCGACGAGATGCTGTGATATGTTTGAAATTTGCCACTTTCGATGCCGACATAGCTAAATCATCACCGGCATAAAACACCAACACATTTTTTGCAGAATCAACAATATAACGCCCGTCCTCACCTTCTTCTAAGCAATGGTTTTCGACATCTGCCGCCACCATAAACACATTTCTAAAAAGAAGTGGCATACCACCTAAGCGTTCATCCTGCACCCATGATGACATCGCACTTTTCAACACCCTATTGCCCATGGAGTGCGCAACAACATTCATTCGCTTCAAACACGGAGACGATTGCTGGGTAGCGCTACGACGCCAGCAATCAAACTTATAAAACAGCCGAGCAAACGCCAATCCAGAATGCTCTGCCGCTTTTTGGTCATCCCAATAATCGTCTGCGATAGCGACAACATGGTCATCATCACAAGGCCAAATGATCGGCACGACTAACGCCAACCCTGGTTGCTGCTTATCTAAGAGAGCTTGTAGTTTTGCGCTCCGTTCAAACACATCCGGCTCCATGTTGTTATTAAAACCATGCAGATAAAACAGCAGCTGCGTTTCCGCAGGTAGCGCCTTCAATTTTGTGAACATGGTTGAAGATAATATCTCGACATACTCCCCCTCTCCACGGCGCTCACAGAAATAGAGCCATTTCGAGACATCGGTATTTTGAGTATTGAATGATATTTTGCGATTCTGTTTTGAACGCGCAGATTGGATGGGAATTCGGTTAGTAATAAACAGCACGCAACCTCCTATTGCTCATTGAGTCATTGAGCATAAAAAACAACGTTGGATTTGGCGCATAACTAATTGTCATTTGCGACCAAGGAGGCATCTCAAGGAGATAAAATGCAAAGAGTTTAATAAACTCAACGAGCGCGTCTCAGGACATAAGACTCATATAATCTAACTATTGCTTGTCTAGCCCCTACAGATGATATGCATCAAACACCACATAAACTCATTAAAAACATGAGCTTAGTTCCAAAACGAGCACCATTAAGTTAAGAACTAACGGTGTATGTCCGTAAAATAAGTGTGTTGTAGAAATAATCGGCTTAGGAACTCATTAATATGCCACTTGCACTGACATGGCGTTACGCCAACTTCCGCCATCAAAATAAACTGATTGGTCGAATTATTGAGATCACAACTATCTTTATCGCATTTGGTACCCTAATGTTTAGTATAGTGACTGATGACTCGTTGTTAGCCCTGTATTCCATTGCATCTGCTATTTTGAGTGTTGGCTTATTTGCCTTCTTCAAAAAAGCTGACAAGCTGAGAAGTGGAATGCCCGACTAATCAATATCACTTTTATATTACTTTCACCTCAACTATGTGCAATTAAGTGCATATTAAATATTCAGTACCAGCAACAGTGTAATTGATATTGATCACAAATTAGTGTTTTAGTTTATGTACTTCTCACCGCTAATAATGTGACATCCTACGAACTTTTATTAGCTTATTCATTCAATTAACCTCGATCTTATAAATCACTTCTTACATTTTCTTGCAAATGGCATGGTTGCTAAATCCAGTTTCTGTTCATAGAGTTGTTCTGAGAGCAGGCACGTATCCCAAAAAAATAATGAACAATACTGCCAGCTCATAAACAACAACGAATACAACACGGACGTTGGTTATGGCTTTCCATCTATTCCTACTCGCAATTTGCACTTATACAGTGGTCGGCGGGATGCGCTCTCTTGCGCCATCTCTTGGTTTAATCGACACGCCCTGCGCCAGAAAACGGCACAAAAATCCTACTCCTGTCGTCGGAGGCATAGCGATTGCAGTGTGCTTGACAATATTTCTACTCACACTTGATGAGCCACCTTATTTGCTCATCGTATCCATCATGACGCTGGCCACACTCGGCGCCATTGATGACAAGTTCCCGCTCCCTTCAGGGTTTCGCTTAATAGTTCAAGCATTACTCGGAGTGGCACTGGTGCTCTTTAGCGAACTGCAGCTTGCCACTTTCGGTGACATATTGGGCTTTGGCGCGGTCGAACTAGGGTGGTTAGCGTATCCCATTACCATTATTGCCGTTGTGGCTGCCATTAACGCTTTCAATATGATAGACGGAATAGACGGCTTACTTGGCTGCGTCTCTGGGATTAGCTTTGCGGGCTTAGCTCTGCTATTTCACATCCATAACGATACTGTCAATCTAACCATTAGCCTGGCGATGTTAGCGGTTATTCTGCCTTTTCTTACCTTTAATTTAGGTTTACTCGGTCAAGACAAAAAAGTGTTTATGGGTGATTCAGGAAGCATGTTGATTGGGTTTATGATGGTTTGGCTTTTACTTGCAGCCACACAACCCACTGGCATGGATAACGTCTCGACTACGAGTCGCACCGCCGCACATCCAGTGACAGCTCTTTGGCTCATTGCCGTACCATTGCTCGACATGGCATCGCTTATTTACCAAAGGAAGCGTCAAGGCAGGTCCCCCATGATGCCCGACAGGCAGCATCTACATCACTTAGTTCAGCGAGCAGGCTTACAATCTGGTCACTCACTCGGAGTAATCTGCACGTTGTCTGCTGGTTTTATGCTGTTTGGAATAGTGGGTGAAGTCGCTGAAGTTTCAGAGTCCACTCTATTTACTGTGTTTGTTGTGACCGCGTTGTTATTTTATCAATGCAAGATAAAAACTATGCGATTTGTTGCATTTTTAAGATTGAGAAACCAGCATCGTTCCCCCTCCCTCAGGCACTGAAAGTATGATAATGGTTGATGGATATTCAAAAAAATTCTAAAAAGCCAAGGAAAAGTGGAAGCAACCTCAAACAAACGCTCACTTTTCAGGTACAATGACGACATAATATGCAACCCATATAAAAACCAGGTGCATATCGGCTTAATTTCAAACAACTAAACAGTACTTATTATGCTAACAACGCTAGGCTTCGCGCTCGTGTTGTCAACAGTGATGCTATTTGCGCTTCGACTAGTGGCGAAGCGCATAGGGCTTGTTGACAAACCAAACCAAAGAAAACTTCATAAAGGCAGCATACCTCTTGTTGGAGGCATCGCGATCTGCTTAACCGTCGTGATCACCACAACCTTATTAGAGGTAAACCTTCCTCATCAGGCTCTCTTTCTTATCTCTATTGCGACGCTCACCCTACTGGGTGCTGCCGATGACAAGTATGACATCAGTGTGAAAGCACGCATGATTGCACAAGCCATGCTGTCTATTGCGATGATGTATTTTGCTGATCTACAACTGCATACACTCGGCAATATGTTTGGCTTAGGTCACACAGAGCTTGGTGGATTTGCTGTACTAGTGACGGTATTTGGCGTCATTGGCGCTATTAATGCCTTTAACATGGTGGATGGTATAGATGGGCTATTGGGCGGTTTAAGCATAGTCACATTCAGTGCGCTTGCTTTCTTACTACACCAAGGTGACTTTGAAGCACTGACAACGCTTTGTTTAATCTTCATCGTCGCGGCGATCCCATACATTGGCATGAACCTTGGCATGTTTGGCAGAAAGCGCAAAGTCTTTATGGGCGATGCAGGCAGTATGATGATCGGTTTTACCGTGATCTGGCTACTCCTCAGCGCGAGTCAAGGCGAAACCAAAGCCATAATGCGTCCTGTGACAGCATTATGGTTAATTGCCTTACCGCTTATGGATATGGTCACCATTATGGTAAGACGCATTCGTCGCGGTGATTCACCGTTCAAGCCGGACAGAGAGCACTTACACCACATTTGCCAGCGTGTTGGCCTATCTCCTATCCAAACCTTGTTCGCCATTTGCCTATTAGCGTCGGTGTTAACCGGATTCGGACTTTATGGTGAATATATGCAGATCTCAGAGTCTGTGATGTTCTACCTGTTTATCGCCTGCTTTGGCGCTTACTTCCTATGTGTTACGTACATCTGGCGAATCACGAGCTTCCTGCGTAAGAAAGGAAACAGCTCTCTGGAGTCTCCAGCTCTACCTGAATAACAGGTTATCTACAATTATCCATAACCTTGCTTAGCGAATAGATAGACGAACCAAGGTTATGGATAGCCGATGCGCACACCACAAATAATCAACCAGTCAAATGAATACCCAAAAACTCATAATTAGCTTAGTTTTCAAAAAATCAAACTGTGAGTTCCGGTTCCTTCTCGATCAAAAAAGTCGCAACACAATTGTTTTTTTAAGCTCATTCATCAATAATAAATTTAGCCTCATAACCAACAAGAGCGTAAACGCCGTGATTATGAGAGACAAACAAGGTTTTACATCCCTATAACGGCGAAATGGCTTAAAACTCGCCTGGGATAAATAAGACAAATATTAATCCTATTGATTCACAGCATACGCTGTTTAATAAATTTAGCGACGATTTTTTCACACAGAATCGTAATGCTTTCTATATATACCAGGCTAGACTTATGATATTAAAACACTATTGCCCACACTGTAACAAAGAAAGAGTCATTAAAAGAGTGACTAGGACAACGATGGAGAGAAAACTATTCCATCGTAAAGAGATAAAATGCCAGTGCGATGTATGTCAAAAGGTATTTTTTATCTCGCTGCTAAACTAATAACACATAGGTGTCCGGTACATTAATATATTAATGTATATTAAAACGCTTTCCCGCCACCCAAGACCAGGCTACCGTTTTATCATCGACGCCATCGATAATATGGAACGAAGATGCATACTGATGCGACAATCAGCCATTGATATGGAAAATGAAACAGCAACCAAAGAACATCTAAACCAAAGCGAAGCATATTTTTCAGCAATGGCGTCTCCTCACTCCGCTCCACCCATACTGGTGAAGACGCATAGTACCAGTCGACTAGGTCTTCTCCGAGCGGTACTTGCAACAGCACTTTATCCCTCACCTCCCTAAAAAACATCAACTTAGCTTCATCATCTGGATATAACGAAGTAGCAATAAAACAGCGACTGTCACTGCTTGCACTAGGCTGCACCTGAGATTCCAAGTCGAACTGCAACGTAACATCGAATGTCGCGGAAGAAAATGGCGCCTTAGGCTGCAATGTTACCGTCTTAGTACTAGTTACCATACCGACGTCATCACTCAACTCTGCCGTTTTTAATGAAGCAGAGCCAAACTGCCAGCTAGGATCATCCAGCACCAGTTGCAACGTAGCCGTATCCTCTAGCCATTCCCCCGTAATATGTAACGAATGATCATCGAGCAGCTGAAGAGAGTGTACTTGTGCTTCTATGTCAAACAACGTCAGCAGCGACTCGTTATAGGTAATATGCCATTGCGGCACCTCAGAGATGGTCAAAGCCCAGCTGATAATATCGCCAGAGTTTATTTCTTTAATCTGAATCGTGCCATTCGCCGAATGCGTTGTATCAATATGCAAAACATGTTCATGTAGCGCGCGAACAAGATTGGCGTCATCTTCCAGGACCATAAACTCAGCATTATTATGCTCACTAAATATTGGCAGTTGGGCCATTGAGCCTACGGGAATATTAGCAAACGTATTGGTGTTCCAAGCAGCTTCACTATTGATAGAAACTTGGCTCATTGAAGACTTCATCTCCACCTGTCGAGCTCCGACCACAGTTTGGTAGCGACTGCGAATCTTATACAAGTCACTGGCGATTCCCCGCTCATCGCGATACTGATTGCTTGGGGCATCAATGGTTGCTAACTCATAAAACCGACCATTTCTCTTTTTATAAATTATGTACTCGTCAACATAATCATTACCACTCCACGTGATCATATTGCCGTTGTCACTCGGCAGAGAAGCTACCCAACGAGGGGCTGGCACATCCGGTGAATACCCATACTGCGTTGCTTTCCCATTGTGAGTGTGTAATTCAAACCATCCAGCGGTCAAATCCCAGTTTGGCACTTGTATGGTTGATGGGTTTTTCTGATTAAATTCCAATTGGACTGGCTGACTATCCACCTTCGCCGATTGAAACCACACTTCAGAAACGGTATCTAAAGCGTAACCCTTAAGCACAATCACATCACTTTGCCGCTCAAGGCTCAAAACATGTGGCAAGATTACCATCTCTTCCGTAATTTGACTCACATCGAGCCGCTTTCCATCTCGGACATAACCGAGTAGCCCCGACTCAGTTGCTGCCACTTGTAACAAGCTCGCCACTGTCGCTTCATTGTGCTGGCTCAACTCTAAAGCCGCAGGAGCGATTTGCTTTTTCACCGCAAGCGCAGCACTCACCCAAGGTGCAGCCATCGAAGTACCACTCTCAACTCGGGTTTGATTATTCGGCGCCAAACTTTCTATCATCGTTCCCGGAGCAGCGATATCGACACTCGACCAGCCAAAATTACTCGTTACCCCTTTGGCTTGTTTATTGGCATCATAGTTCCCGATAGAAATCAGCAAAGGAATATCGCTAGAAAATGACGCAGGGTAGCTTGGGTTAACAGATACGTCGTAGTTCGAATTTCCGGCAGCAGCAACCTGAATGATCCCGCGTTCATTTGCATCAAGTAGTGCATCATACAAGGGCTGTGAATAACTTAAGATACTCCATGAGTGGTTAATAATATCGGCGGAATGAGCAATCGCCCAATCTATCCCTTTTATCGCATCTGCCACAGTTCCACCACCAGTGCCAGTTAAAAAGCGAATTGGCATAACTGTCGCACTAGAACACGCCCCCTGTACTACAGCGTGATGGTTAGCAGCAAGAATACCGGTCACATGTGTGCCATGACCAAATTCGTCGCTCGCATTGTCACTGTCAGTGATGGCATTGTAGGGGTCAACAAACTGAACCTGAGAAAAGTTAGAATGCAATGTATCCACGCCAGAATCGAGTACTGCAATTCGAGAGCGGTCACACTGTCTCTCGCTCTCGCTCAGTTGTTCAAAGCCTGCTATACGAAAACCATTTTGAACGGATGGTAACAACGAACTAAACGGACTGACTGAGTTTGTGTTGGCTGAATGCGTGTATTCGTGTCGAAGTGAGTTCTCTGTTGGGGAATGAGTTTCAAGGGCATAATTAGGAAGAAGATAATTCACTTCCTCAGCCGAAAACAGTGCAGAAAGGTCAACGTGTGCATCGTCCGCTAACCATAAGCGCTCCCCACTTTTAAAGCGATAAATCTCCTCGATGTGGTCATTTGAATTTGCTTGAAGCAAACTCTCGCCCTCAAATGAGCTCTCTGTATGAATGAGCCACTCGGTGGCATTTGCAACTGAAAAGTAGCTGAAGACCGCCAAACTCATGATGACGTGGCGAGACAATCTCTGCATTACGACTCCTTTTGATGCAGAACAAGGGGGCGCAAGCCCCCTTAATTTTTTATTAGCCATACAAACGGCTAGTCGATGATAACATCACCACCACTAGAGTAAGTAATGCTTAACTCACTTGCTTTAAGCGTAAATGGCTGAGCACACATTTTGATGGAATTCGCCTCTTCAAAGATACGTACCGTTTCCTTAGCTTCCACATCTGTACAGCCAAATGTGTACGCTTTTTGATAGTCATCCATCCACTCGACGTCCAGGTCACATCTCGTGTTCCAAGCGTTCTCAAGATAAACACCAGTCTCAAACAACTCAACACTACCGTCACCATTTAAGTCAGCAATTTCAAGGTATTGCTGATGAATCCCCTCTAGCGTTTCTAGATTCTGGGTTATCGTAGCAAGTTGACCTTCATAGACAGCAATATTGTCATATACCCACTGAATATCGTCTTGGTTGCCACCAAGATCCAAGTGCTCTTGGATATAAGCTTCCTGTTCAGCAATATATTGATTTATCCTTTCAAGATCATTTTCGAGATTAGATAACTCATTCGGATAAGCATACACATAGCTCCCTGCGTGCCCTCCCGCCAGTCGGTTCGTCGTACCCGCCACCCATTGCGAGTTGGCTTCATCCCATAAGTATTGGTTACTGTAGCTCGTGTAAGAGTTTTCAGTCGTGTTACAGTTGGAGGCCGCTTCCACTGTCAACCCTTCTTGCGCAGCAATTTCTTTCAATGCAGCATCAAGAAATGCAGCAGGCAGAGCCGTCGATTCGCTCGATGTTCTCGACTCCATCGCCTCAATCAGATAACCCGTAATGGTGCTGCCATCGACAATGGTATTTTCACGCCCTTTAAGAACATCAAAGTACAGCTGAGCCCAGTTATTGCTCTCGATGCTGGTATTAATTTCAGCAATGGTGAGATCCGTAATAACCTGCTCTTGCTTCTCATGATCCCAATATTCATAAGTAAACGTATGATACGCATCCCGATCAACCTCTACTCCATCATTAGGCTCAGAAGAGCTTGGCACCCCAAACATCAGATACGCATTATCATGAGCATTAATGCCGTCCAAACTGTTTGTTGATTGATACACTCCGCGAGAACCAAACTCAGGGTAACTCATGGTACCGCTCTCGACATTGTATTCTTGCCAAAGCGCCGCTAAATTTGCCCACTTACCATAGTCACTCCAGGAGTAGCCATCTTCTGTCTCAACGTGCTCAGATTGATGCATTCGCTCAGGGTGAAGATCAATCTCTCCACCATTACCATCCGACACTCGAAGGACTGGTACATAAAGACTTGCCATGCCGTCATCACGGAAAGCAGTTTGAACATTAGAGGAAAAGTGCTCGGTAAGGAAGCCATATTGTTTCTCGTCATCAGACAAACCCTCAGGGTAGCTCAATAGGCTTGGTAAGTGCATCCCCAGCACATCACCGGTAATACCCAGTGCTTGCGCTGGAGTTTGAGCACCCTCTGCTTTTGGATCCCAATCTAAATCAGAAGATTGGTTCAGCAACTGCAACGCCAGCGGCGTTTCTGCAGTCCATGTGGCAGCAACACCACGTAGCGCAATTTGATGCGTCCCCTCACCAATATCGATATAGCTTACACTGGTTTCTCTGGTGTTATCATTCGCATCAAAAAACTCCGCTTCCACGCGATATTTACCAGGAATCAGCTCCACAGAGGCGGTCGCCGCCTCTGGGCTTAAAACGGCTTGTTTCGCCAAACGTTGTCGCAACCCATCATTGCTCAGCTGCCAACATTCCAGTTTTTGATCGCCAACGGAGACCGGTTCACCATTATTGAAGTCATTGTCGCAATTGCGTTTCGCATCAACAAAATCTTCCGCTTCATCTAACGACCCAACAAAATCGTTTCTAAAGAAGCTGACCTCGATCTCTGTCGCACTGCCGACCCATGCAGCTCCAACCTCTGGTTGAGGAAACTTCACGCCAATGTTAATAGACGCTGTTTTAGCTGGTGCAACCTCTACAGCACCGTTATCTGTCGATGCTGTTTCACTATTACATCCCGCTAGCGCAAATGATGCGGCAATCATCACTGCGAGTGGTTTCATCATAAATTGATAGTTCATAACATATCCTTTGCAAAATTATTCAATAACGATTCCCACGTTTCCATTAAACTCCAAAACAGAGAACGTGACAGTTTGAGTTGTTGTTTGGTCACGGCTATCACTAACCGCTACCGTCGCTTGATAAGAGCCGACGCCTAAGCTGCCAGCAGCAATTTGGGCAACCCCTTCATCGATTTGAGCATTCACTTGCGGCGTAAATGTCCATTGATAAGTGACATTTTGGTCAACCTCATCAGAACCAACGGCCACCAGCTCAATACTTTCGCTATTGAAGCCTGCTTCATCAGCATTTTGACTCTGTGGCGTCACACCAAATGATTGGATGACAGGTGCTTTATCCTCCGTAATCGTCACAGATACTTCAAAGCTCGACTCAAGGTTAAACTTATCCGTCACGGTAACAGACACAACAAAGACTCCCGCCGTTAACGTGTTTGCCGCAATTGTGGCACCTTGCTTGTCATCACTCACCGCCAAGTAATTTGTGGCATCTTCCCCGTCACGTTTAACGGCCCACTCAATCACCAAGCCATCGGCACCATCATCATCAGATATAACGGTATCGAAGGTAATTGGTTTATCGTAAGTCGCGCCAGCTGCAATCATGACGTTCAGCGTATCACTGTTTAACCTTACGCTAGGAGGGGCATTGTCCTGCACCACAAACGTCGTACTTTTTACCGTCGTCTGAGGAGAGTCAGCCGTGTCGGTAACCGCAAGTTCCACATCATATTCACCAACCGCTAGATCACCTTTTGCCAGTACAATACCAGCGGCATTCGCATCAGCTAAAAGGTCTGAAAAATCCTGCCCATCTTGATTGGTCAATGTCCAAACAAAGGTCAGTTCACTGTGAGGGGTAAAATCATCTGAGAACTCAGCAAACAAGGTAATTGGAGATAGGTTGTCATTACCATTACTCCCAACAGCACTTGGCGTCGCCGATAACATTGAAATTGTCGGTGCGACATCTTCAACCACATTGACATTAATAGAAGCAATCGTCGTCAACGAGTCTGAGTGATCATCAGTGACAGAAAGTGAAATCGCTTGCGCACCTAACTTAGAAGAATCCACCGAGCACGATAGACCAACAGAGGCCAAACACCCATCCCAAGCAGAAATCAGCGTGTCACCATTTCTATCGCGAACCAAAGCAGAAATATCCGCTTGAGCGCCTTCTTTCACTTGAATAGTCGCGCCAGGTGAATAGCTAACGCCTTCAAAATCAAAGCTAATGATTTCCGGTGCAAAGTTATCCGTATCCCTTACCGTAATAGGAAATGATTTTTCAACACTTGCAGAAGCATCAGAAGCAGAAATCGTCACCAACTTAGACCCAATCGAATCAAAGCTAACGGTCACCTTATTACCACTTTCTTCTATCTGACAGTCTTGTGCATCGTCACAACTCACACCGACAGTAACGTCATCTCCATCAGGGTCAGAAACAAACCAAGAAAAGGAAACACTTTCATCCAGTTTGATCTCATCACTGCCACGTCGCAGTGCAGCAAGCACCGGTGGTTGATTTGCAAGAGAGAAGTCGACCACTGCAGGCTCACCAACAGAGGCAGATGCAGCTTTAGATTGACCAAAAGCACTCACCGTTAAGTCATCGTCACACAGCACTTTTTGACTGTACATGCCTTGCTCATCAGATCTCACATATTCAATGCCACGGGAGTGAGCAATCTCAACAAATACACGCTCAACGGGTGTTGTACCGTCTGACTTATAGGTATGACCGGTAACATCACAGGAGTACGGGTTAAACAATACTTTCGTTGGCAGCTCATTACACGAGCCAGCCTCTAGATTCGCAGGGACGTCAATAGACTCGCGATTGCCTGTTTTTGAGTTGACTAAGCTTATGCCCCAATTCTCAGAGTTAGTGACACTTCCTTCGGAGCCAAGTACATTAGCAACATATTGGAATTGACCATCCTCAGCATAAACCCAATCGCTGCCGCCATCTGGCAAGTTAAAGAGCACATAGCCGCTAAAGTTCTCATCACTTCCATAGTTGACTGTACCATCGAAACACATCTCGATGTTTTCGCCAGTTTTGATAGGCCAATCTAAGTTGATCCACTGAATCCACTCATTGGCTTCGGTAATCTCCACTTTAACGTACAATTGGATGTCATTTTCACTATCGAGAGTAATGTTGCCATTGGCATCCAAGTTAACATCATCCGCCGTCGCTGCGACTAGTCCAGCGTAGTCAGTGGTCAATAAACCATTACCTACGTACTGCCAGCCCCGCGAACTGTAATAAACGTAAATAGGGATTTGAATGCCATCGGTATCGAGGTCAAAGTCTTTTTGAATAGTCGGATACGAGCCGCGAGGCACCATCATAACCATCGAAGGTGCAGAGTCAGAACTCGCCAATATATCTGTTAATGGAAGGGGCTCTTGATTTTCATTCGTGAGCTTAATTTGACTAAAGGTGCTCGACACTAAGCGATAGGCTTCTTCATTATCATCACGATTAAATGAAACGCCTTGCCCCTGGTTCTCGGTCTCTCCTTGGCCAACAAAATCACCAGGGAAACTCTGCAAGTCGCTCATATTACTTGAGTCAAAGTAGGCAACTTCACTGTTAATTGCCTCAACACTCTCTGGGATATTTGCGACAGGTAAGTCAATGGACAGCTTCACTTCTTCGTCGGAGGCTGCCGTCACATCTCCGACCTGAATTCTAGGCTCCCCCTGAGTATTAGTGACAAGCGAAAATCGCAGGCTCTGAGTCCCATTTGCCGATACCACCAAATTCTCAAGTTCAGAACGTTTGACCGTCGTCACAGCAACGGGAGCTAAAATTGCGTCAATGGTAAAGCGGGCAGATGTTGAACCTACATCCACGACTTTTTCATTCGAGGTAAAACCAAGCTTATTGAATACCACAACCAACTTAGTCGCTTGGTGCTGTTCCGCTAAAATGGCAGGTATATCTACGCGATAGTAGCCCTGACTATCAGACTGTGCGGACAACTGAATCAGTTCATCTCCAGCGCCTGTAAGGAACGTTAGTATAACCTCACCATCAGAGATTGGTTGATTAGCTGTGGACGTAACCCTACCCGAGACAAGCTCAGTACTTATACTTCTCAATTGAATGGGCTCTGGTGGTGGGGTAGTTTCCGGAGAGCCAGAAGAGCCTCCACCACACCCAGCAAGAGCAGCGGCTACTAAGCTGAATAATATCCGTTTTCGATACCTTTGCATGCTGTGCTTCCTAGTTGCATTGATGAATGTCAGTTAATTTGCGTATATTTTACACTCTACTGACACAAACTAAATAAGCACCATTGATATGGAGAACCCAAATCATACCTTTGCAATATATGTATCAAAATGGAGGCTAGTTAATTACATGACTATCAATAAAAACCAAGAACAAATAAAAAATTAAAATACATTAACCCTCAATCAACAATCCTAAAAATGCAATCACATACGCATGTTTAGACCCGTTCTAGAAGGACATTGTCATGAGACCATGAGAGCCATAAGCTCTAAAGTGACGATACCCTCCTCGTCACTATAACCAAGCAAAGTGAGCAACTTGCACTCCATCCGTGAGAGTTCGTGCTTCTTTTGGGTGCTGCCTCCTTGCCCGCAACTCACTCGACGTGATTCGATTCTTGACGACTAAATCAACTTTAAAAATACATGGGCGGGTGTCCTGTATTTTTCTCTCATAAATCGATGTGATTAAGCACAAAAGAAAAAGCGAGTAAGCGATTCATCACCGCTTACTCGCTTTCTAATTATTAATGACCAATCCACACTAAATATCTGTTGTTCTGTTAATAGTTTTTATCGTCACATAAGCCAAGGTTAGTCCAACCGTATTGGCCATCAAATCGTATATAGACGCCGTTCTCGTTGGTTGCATCCCTTGCAAAAACTCAATCACGCCACTCATCAACCAAAACCCTACTAGCGCCAGAACATAGTAGCGCTTAGGGATTGCGAAAGAAGCGGTCATTCCTAATACAAAATAGGCAAAGGCATGCTTGATTTTATCTGCACCATCAAACGTAATAATGAGTGCAGCATTATTTGGGGTAACGGATAAGTAAACAATGGTAATAAGAACACAAGCTAGACATAGCTTACTGATTAATGAAGAGCGCGGGTGCGCCAACGCTGCCTGATAGAGTTTTGGGACATTCATATTACTTCCATTTTCTACTGACTTATTTTAAATTGCGAGCTAGACATCATTGAACACTTTCCTGCCACCCAGGCTCGATTAGTATGCAGCGCATAGCTTTCTAGCTCTTTGGCTGTCCCTACGGCACAGCGAAACTTGCCTCCAAAGCTTTCAGACAGTGTTAGCCATTCCTCAGCACTCATATTCAGCCGTTCAAGAATCGTATTATTACCTGGCGGAATATAACCACGCTTGTTTGGCCGCACCACTTGGCCTAAAGCTTCTACTAGCGCTAAATAATCCAATAAAGAAAACTCAACTCCAAAGCAGGGCTGCGAGTTTCGCTCATGACCAAGAAAGCCTGCCAAGCCTTTTGCTGGCAAAGAGGCAATCTCACCATTGCCTTTATCTTGCCGACTCGCTACTGAATGAATCCGTTCATAGATAGAAGTAAACTCGGAAGCTTCAAGCGATTGAGCCATGTCAGCCCGAACGGGATTTAAATCCACATATGCCATACAGCTAAGTAGAGCCTTTTCATCTAGCAAGGCTTGAGATTTAAACCGCCCTTCCCAGAAGCGACCTTTGCAGCCCTCTTCTTTATTGGCTTCACGGGCAACATACTCATTGAGGTTACGCATAAACCAAGAGATATCGGTTAAGCGCTCACGCCATTCATTAACAAGCTCAAGGGTTTTGTTGATTTCTGCCTTAGATTTTAAATCACCATCAAGCCAACGGCTGACCAACAACGGTGCTTTGTATAACGTCGTCCAACGCTGCGCAACCTCTTGATGACTCCAAGACTCGGCAGTAGCCGTATTCACATGCAGCACTAAGTGGTAGTGATTGGACATAATGGCGTATGCACACACATCAATGGCAAACACCTGACTTAACAAGCGCATGCGTTCGACCAACCAAACTCGGCGGTGCTCAAAGTTTTGCCCTGAATAATGGTCTTCACCACACAAAAAAGCACGGCGCACACACCGTGAAATACAGTGATAATGCGCCGTGTCTTGAAGGGATACTTGAGTTGAGCGAGCTTGAGTCATGACAACCACCAACGAACAAAATCTAAACAGATAAAGTAAGCCTAGTTGGTCATTGGTGAAGCGTCAAATACATGGGTGTCCTGTAGTTTTATCACCACAAAAAAGCACGGCGCACACACCGTGAAATACAGTGATAGTGCGCCGTGTCTTGAAGGGATACTTGAGTTGAGCGAGCTTGAGTCATCCTAACCACCAACGAACAAAATCTAAACAGATAAAGTAAGGCTAGTTGGGGATTGCGAGGGCGTCAAATACATGGGTGTCCTGTATTTTTTCCTAGACAACAGTAAAACCGACAGCACGCTGGGTATTCTTAAAGTTCGAAGGCATCGACACACTCGACTTCAATGGTCAGAGCTTTATTGCAGGCGTTCAAGAGCATCAATCGCGGCTACTCAAACTTCTTGGTTCGCTATATGAAGCGGTTTATTCCTAAATTGGCTGCGAAATGTCGGATTGACGAACGAAAAAAGGATCACAAGGATCATTCCCCAAGGGCGAGGACTATTGGAGCTTTTGAATATTACTTAAAACTCGCTCCACTATTTGCTTCGCTTGACTGGCAACCTCTGCTTCAGCATAACAACGCAACTCTGGAGCATTCCCAGAAGGACGGAGATGAATTACATCATCATTCTCAAGCGTTAACCGTAATCCATCAGTAACATCAACATTTTTAATTACTACCGAGTCAAAACCTAGCTTAGCCAATAATAGTTCTGGGTTAGCTTGTCCATCATCTAAAATTAGCAGGCTTTTTTCGGTTGCAAAATCTTGAATACGGTCACTGTCAGTTACTCTTTGAGGTAAGGCATCAACAAGTTGAGAAATACCATTTTTGCCAGCAGCAAGCAGCATTAAAGCGGGTAGAACGGCATCACGAGTTGGCAATGCTTTCAGCGTTTTTCCGTTTATTTTGACATCGCAACCCAGCAAATAGCCACCATTAGCCTCAAAGCCCGCAATAGAATCGTAAGTCTTCGCCAGTGTCGCAAATTCTGCAATAACATAAGGCGAACCAATCTTTGTACGCTCAACATGTCTAAACACATCTAAGCTTTCTACCACGGTATTGCAGCTAACAGGGATTGCAAGTGCTTCAATGTTCATTGCTCTTGAACATAATAAGCCCAGAATGTCACCACGTAGCCACTCACCTTTCTCGTCGGCAACTAGCGGGCGGTCACCATCGCCATCTGTCGAGAAAATAGCATCTAGTTTATATTGCTTAGCCCAATTTAATGCTTTTAGCTTATCTACATCAGCTACAGCTTCGGTATCAATAGGAACAAATTCATTACTGCGCTCTAGTGAAATGACTTCAGCACCGAGGCTGGTAAATAGCGGTGCATACAAATCACGGCCCGCACTTGAATGCTCATAAATACCAATACGTTTGCCGCTAAGTAACGAAGTATCAAATAACTCAGTGTAACGAGCAATATAGCTCGTTGCGGCACGTTGGTTAACGATCAGTTCAGGCAAGTCACTGATTGTAGTAAAAGCCGCATCAGCGTTTAGAATCGCTTGCTCATCAGCTTTCGTAATTTCACCGTCAGGTCGGTAAAACTTAAGACCATTACGATCGAAGGGGATATGACTACCGGTAATCATAATGCATGGAATATTGTCTTGCATTGCCACATAAGCTAGCGCTGGTGTTGGTACCACGCCATAATAAACGGCCTCAAGTCCTAACTGCTCTAAAGCTTTTATACAAGCTTGCGCCATTGCTGGACTACTCGGGCGATTATCAACAGCAAGCGCAACGGTTTTAAAATGAAACTGCCCTTGCATACACTGCATAAATGCATGGGTAAAAGCTGCGCAAGCATCAGCTGTGAACTGCTCTACCAAACCACGAGCACCACTGGTGCCAAACTCAATGCCGGATTCTTTAATAACGGTTGAACTAATTAACATATAAACTCTATATATCTGCTGAATATTGAATAAACTAAGTGATTAGAGACAACTTAATTTAAGAAAAATATCACTCACACTCCTAGGCGCGACCATATCGATCCTCAAAACGAACAATATCATCTTCACCAAGATATGAACCAGTTTGAACCTCAATCATTTCTAATGGGATCTTACCTGGGTTCTCAAGAGCATGAATCGTACCTAAAGGAATATAAGTCGACTGATCTTCAGTCACTAAAATCACTTCATCACCATTGGTTACACTTGCTGTACCAGCAACGACAATCCAGTGCTCACTGCGATGAAAGTGTTTTTGAATCGAAAGCTTTTGACCCGGATTTACTGTGATACGTTTCACTTGATCACGCGCACCAAAATCAATTGAATCATATTTACCCCAAGGGCGATAAACTTCACGATGAATTTTATATTCGGAACGTTCTGAATTTTTTAGTTGCTGTACAATCGCTTTAACATCTTGCACTTGTGATTTATCCGCGACCAAGATGGCATCCTTAGTTTCAACAATCACTAAGTCATTAATACCGACTGTTGCAATAAGTTTATTTTCGGCATACACATAGTTGTTCGTAGATTTAACTGCAATCACATCACCTTTGTGAGCATTATTGTTACTATCTTTTTCAGTTACATCCCACAATGCAGACCAAGATCCGACGTCACTCCAACCCGCATTCATAGGAACGACAACAAGGTTACCTGAACCATCCGCTGAACAAACAGGTTCCATGACAGCGTAGTCAACAGAGTCAGATGGACAAGCTTCAAATGCATCTTTATCTACGCGTATAAAGTCTAAATCGGATTGGGTTGAAATCATGGCTTTTTCACAAGCTTCTAGCATAGCTGGATTATGCGCTTTCAGTTCTTCAATGTATTGAGAAGCTTTAAACATGAACATGCCGCTATTCCAGTAATACTCACCAGAATCTAAATAATCTTGCGCGGTCTCTAAATCTGGTTTTTCTACAAAACTATCAACTTTAAACGCTGTGTCGCTATGTGGTACTCCTCGTTTAATATAACCATACCCAGTTTCCGCAGCAGTCGGTACAATACCAAACGTGACTAACTGGCCAGCTTCTGCATGAGCTAAAGCTTGATTTACGGAAAGTTGAAATGCGTCTTGGTTTTCAATCAAGTGATCAGCAGCAAGCACCAACAATAGAGGCTCAACGTCTGAACCTTCAACGTTCTTTAGCGCTTGAAGTGCAGCTAGAGCTATTGCTGGTGCTGTATTACGGCCCACTGGCTCTAATATGATTCCAGAATGCTCAAAACCACCTAAGCGCGTTTGCTCTGCAGCAATAAACCGGTGCTCTTCATTGCAAATAAGTAATGGCGCTGTGTGCTCTAGCCCTTCGAGGCGAGCAAAGGTTTGCTGTAACATTGACTGTTCGCCAGTTACTTTTAAAAACTGTTTTGGATAAAGTTCGCGAGATAGAGGCCAAAGACGAGAACCGGTGCCACCAGCCATAATGACAGGTTGAATCATAAGAATACCTTTAAATTGAAAGAAGATTTTTTATAGCGATAGTTACAGGAGCTAATTTTCCCGACCAAGAATGGTTAGTTTGTACGTAGCTAAGGGCGTTTACTGATAAAGACTTAGCGAATTCAGTATCATTATCTATGAGCAATATTTGCTTAATAAACTCATCAGGTGTGTCAGCAATCAATATATCTTGACCTGGAGTTGAATCTAAGCCCTCTAACCCAGTAGCCGTTGTAATCGTTGGCAACCCTAAAGCCATATACTCTAAAATCTTATTTTGAACACCTGCAGCTAAACGAACAGAGCATATACCTGCGACCGCCCCTCTTGCATGTTCGACCACATCCTCAACGGCTCCGGTTACAATAACACCAGCTATGCGTTTAAGTTTTTGCTCATCTTCAGGTTTAATTCGACCAATTACTTTAAATTTATAATCACCATGTTTACGTAATACAGGCAGACATTCTTTGGCGAACCACATTGCAGCATCAAGGTTTTGGGCAGAAAACATGTTACCAATGAAGACAACTTCTTTTTTCCTAGGTGAAAACTCATAAGGTAAAGAAGATAAATCAACGCCATTGGAACAAACGAGAGTTTTCTCATAATATTTGTCAGAGGGCTTAAACAGGAAGTCTTTGTCAAATTGAGATACAAGTACATTATAATCAAAATGCTGTGTGATTTTCTTTTCGTATCGATTTAAACGAGACTGCTCAACTTTATAAATATAACCCTTCAACCCCGCATTATTTTTCGTTTCAATAACACGAGAATAATTCATTGAAATGGCATCCGTCATCTCGAGAACTTTTGGCCCATTTAGATTCTTGGCATAATCAGCCATCCGAATAAGATGTGGTAATACCAAGTCATGCTCTAATGATAATTCATTTACTAATTTTGAAAACTCACTACTATTATAATAAGCAACCTGTAAAGGCTTTGTAGTAGGAAGTGCTAATAAGCAGTTTAGATATGATTTCCACTTTGGCAAGAAAACCTTATAAACTGATGAAAAAACACCATCACTAGGGTTTTCCATCTCCATTTCAGTTTGCGTTTCACATAGACTTAAGAGCGTCACTGAATATTTTTTAGAAAGCTCTCTACATATCTCGAATATGCGTAATCGGTCACCACCGATAACAGGGTATGGATACCTTGGAGTTAGCACCAATATCTTCTTTTTTAGCATGCAAACATTCTCTTTAAAACAAGTTCTACACGAGATGTGGTATAGTAATTTAAAAAGTCCCGATAGATAGCCTGCCTATCAAAAACTCTTCCATCATTTAATTTTAACAAATCAGACAAATTAACTAGATCAGTATAATTATTTATATAATCTTTATGTGAAATTTCTTCATATCCAACCAATGAATTACCAGTAGCATAAACGGGTAAACCATATTTCATAGCTTCTGCAACTTTGGTCTTCATCCCACTCCCAAAATTCACGCAAGAAATATAACCTTTAGCATTAATAAAAATGTCTTCCATTCTAGAAACGGAAGGAGAGTCAATTAAAGTAAGATTTGAAACGTAATCATAGTTAAAGCTTTTCAAATTTCGCCCAGCCGCGACAAATTTTAAACTAGGGTGAGAATTAGCTATTTCAACGAATGAGTTCAGTGCGTCAATATTTGGTTCAAAATCAAAAGAAGCGGTAAAAAGATAATAATCTCCAGATGAATTTGACAGTTCAACGCTAGTAGATTTTTCATAGCATATTGGAATAATAAAATCATTTTTATCAAAATAATTAGCGTCTGAGATAGTAATGAAGGAACATTCATCGGAAAATTTCACACATAGTTTTTCAGACATTGAAATCAAAGTAAAATCTAAGATATTAACAATATACTTCAAAGTAAAAGATGGTTTAGCGACTCTACTTTTCAAAAGCAGATATTCAACATTATCAAAATGACAAAATATTTTTTTTCCAGGAAAAGCTATTGACAACAATAATGATAAAATACCCAACCTAGAACTATGTAGCGCTATGATATCGCTTTTAATGCATTGTTTAAAAATTGTCGGAAAATAAAACAATAAGAAACTTGGACAAAATAATAAACGAGAGAAAATTTCAGATAAAAAACTCTTTTTTAAATGATTGAACAACGTATTACATTGAAATGAGAAATTAGTCTTGGTAGCAGACTTTGATACGACTGTTAATTCATTAGTGATCTTTTCATATCCATTTATCAAGCAACGTAAATAATGCCCCCCTCCAGTTAACTCCTGTTCGGAATTAATTGTTATTAATGTGATTTTTTTATCCATAGAAGAAGAAACTCAACCTTTAATTAACATTATTAATTATATATAGCCACTGTAATTAAAAATGACAAATATAATAAATTTATTTGACTTAACATTATCTCTTAAAAAATTTAATTATATACTTGACCTTGTTCACGACCTATCTTGGCAGAAATAGTCAGTACCTTCAGTGTTACTAACCCTGCACCAATTTCCATAAATCAGACCAAAGAAGAGAGGATTAATAAATGCGCCTATGAAAATAAACACACACAAAAAAAGAGTAAAAGTCCTAAGATCCAATAGATTATTTTTAATTCGAAATATTATACAAGATAAAATGGCCACTAATCCCGTAAACCCACTTGTAAACAACAAAACGATCCAAACATTATCTATATTTGTATTTTTATAAAATACACCTTTTTCGTCCATTTTTATAAAAGACATGAAATCTTGGTAGTTATCCAGCATAAAATCTTTATAATTAAGTAAACCAAACCCAAAAATAGGAGACTCATTTAACATTATAGATAAAGCTTCAAATGGTGCTATAAATCTTATTCTAGTGCTAGCCCCCACTTCGCCACTGAGTATTTGATCAACTCTATGAGTCAAGAATTCATACAATGAAGGTGGGAGAAAGTAAATCAGTAATAAAACACTGACTAGGGATATAAAAAAGGTATTTATTCCAAATTTGAATTTTAGTAAAAAAATCAAAGTCAAAATTACTAAGCCACTACCGCTCCCAGTCAATAGAATGCAGAATAGCAAGCATAACTCGGAAAACTTTAAATATAAATCATCCTTCCTAGGTAAATAAAAATATGAAATATAGAGTAAAATACATGAATATATAGCTAGGTAACTTGGCTCACCAAATACATATTGAAAGCGACTAGCACCAAGAGCATTAGTATAATAGAAAAACTCATTTGATATAAAAATACCAACTAATGAAGAAATCAACGCCGTTATAGAAAAAACAACAATAAATGATTTAACATATCTATTATTAAATGCACTCAGGTTTAAGAAAACAAATGAACCGCACAAAATAAAAACATGAGTTAAAGTGATTAGTCCATCATAACCAATATCATTACCATTAAAAAATGAGGATGCTAAACTAGAAAATAGAATAACGATAACAAAAAGACATGAAAATTTCACAGTCCCTAATGATAACTTATTTCCTCTATAGAATTCAAATATTGCACCAAGAACAATAATAGCCGTGCCAACCCCTGGATATTTACTCCAATAGAATAACAATGAAAGGAGCCAAAAAATCAACACTTATTCACCTATATGATATCCATTTTTGTGCTTCGTCATCTTTAAACTACTCATTTTTTTTTCATAAAGTTCAATATTCATTGATTCGTCAAAAGAATTATCATTCACAATCCCTTTATAAAAAGGTTTTATTTTTTCTAGGATACCCATTTTTCTTAATATACTTTTAGTTACATCAATGTATAAATACTTACCGGTGTATTTTAGAAAAGCTAGTAAACTTAAGCTTCTCTCTACCTTTGGTTGATTAGTTAGAATTTCATATACAACATGAGCAACTCTTTGACAGCTTTTTCCATCAACAGGTCCATAAACGGAGTTTATGTATTCGTAGGTATTATTAACAACAACCTCGTTGTTAGACTCTAACACATATTCTTTTAGTTCATGAATGTTTACTGCACTTTTAAAGTAATTAAGGAAATCTATTTTCATGTAATCAGGTGTAACAACTGGTTCATAGATAATCACTTCTCTCCCCATCAAAAACGCATCCAGTGCTGTAGAAGAGTACCACGTTATTATCTTCTCGGAATTTTTCAAATCATCTTGAATACTTCCATCACGCTCAACATATACATTACTTGGCAAATCTTTAATATCATTGACCTTACAGAAGCATTCAACATAGTCATTTATCTCAACATAAGGGTGAGGTCTAAATATAAAATTCTTTTCCAAAAGTTCCTTGGATAAATCATAAATGCTTTTAAAGAAAGCATCTCTCACTTGAGTTGTGTACTCTAATTTTTCTAAATATCTTTCTCTGTCAATAGATTCTAAAGAAGTCAGTTTGTCTATATATACTGAACTGACAAATGTTTTGGAAAAAGCAGTCGGTATAAGAATACGATTTTTCGTTTTTTTACTTTTACCTTTAAGAAAAGTGTCATCATTCCTAATAGAACCAGTTTTAAATATAAGCTCCGAATCTACCTTATAATCGACTAATGCATCAGCAAACTTATCTCCCCAACTAATATGATAGGCTGAGCGAGCATAATTATCATGTGGCATCTGAAATGCTTTTGTAGTTTCATCATGTAATTGTTCTGAATGCAAGTTTAGAATAGGGATATTACCATATATTTCCTCAAACATGAGATGTTGATCATTATTTTTACTATATAGATAGGGAACTATAACAATCCTAGGACGGAATTTAATTAGTGCTTTGTATTTGTAAAAGTGCTTAGGATAAATAACACCTTTAAAGCCTAGTTTATTCAACTCACTCTTAAGTCTTTGTACACTGTTCCACTCTCTTGGAACGTGTTCATAGAATATTATGAAGTCAATATTAATCATACTTTGCCTTGTTTATATTTATTATAGAAAAACGTTCTTACAGAAATTAAAACAAACGATGAAATTAGAAAGGTTACCGCCGCTCCAGATATATAAAAAATAGGTATTAATATAAAACCCAAAAATATAGATACCATTCCAGAAGCTGCATATGAATATAAATTTACAGAATCAAAATTATTTTTGAGGAAAAATAACTGCAAAACTTGAGACATAGAGAAAGTGGCTGTCCCTATCAGAAGAAATAAAAAATCTAGCTGGTAATCGATCAGTCCATCCTTACCAACAAATAATACAATTAGAGGGTAGATAGCCATTAATGTAAATATAGCAAACAAAGAAAAAGCAATAGTTTTCATCATTATATATTTAATAGTTATCTCGTTTCCTTTCATATATGTTGAGCTTAAAGGCGCAATAATCCCCACAGTAAGAAAAACTGAAACAACACTTGAGAATGAATGGATAATTGAATAGTAAGAAAGGAGTGTGTTTACATTTTGATACTCTAATATAAATCTGGATAAGTAAATTACAGTTAGATTAAGCACCTGAGATAGTATATATGGCTTGGAATCATAGATAAGTGTAACTAAATCTACTCTAGAAAAATTTCTCGTGAAAAATAAATAATCATCTCTTTTAAAAACAAAAAAGAACATACTAACTGAAATTAAGCATGTAGGCACTAATATAAATGTCCAACTGCTTAAAACTGTAAAAACCTTAGGCCAATAATTAATGGCTAAACCAAACATCAAGTAGTTCAATGCGTTGACACAAGCTAGTATGTTAGAATATAGACTTTTCCCAATGACTATAAACAACCTTGATATCTCACTAACTAGTATTTCTGATATAGTAAGAACAAATAGTGTCAATATTGGATAGTTAATGTAATCTTTTATGTGATTTCTAAAAATAATAAAAATCAGCACCAATAATACAAATCCGATAATATGTTGGTAAAGCTGAGTATCGATGACATCTATTTCGTTTTTGCTATTAAACCTTCGCATTACTACATGAAATGTTTGCAATCCAAACAATTGTGACGTAACTGCTGATATTGTAATAATTATAAAATATACATCTAATTCTCCGTCACTCAAGCCTCGTGTGATGAATGCAAGTGACAAGAACTTAATAATAATAGCAATTGCTCGAAATGAAATATTTAAAAATGACATTTCACTCCTTAATACTATCTATAAAAGTTCTAACATTATAAAAACTGTCTAAACTATCCTTAATTCTCTCATCCGTCCATTCATACCAATCAATATTAGCGAGTTCTTGGATAACATCATCATCGAAACGTTTAGATATGATAGTAGCAGGTATTCCCGCAACTATTGAATAAGGAGGAACATCTTTTGTAACTATAGAACCGGCCGCGATAACAGCACCATTTGAAATGGTAACGCCTCTATTAATTACTGCATTAGCCCCTATCCAAACATCATTACCGATGACTGGGCGTAACTTTTTTTGTTTACTTCCATTTTCCTTTACGAAATTACCGAATTTTTTAGAATAGAGAAAAGGGTGTGTACTTACTAAGCTATAATCATGTTCATCTAAGCCTATTTTTACTCCCATTGCAATAGAGCAAAACCGACCAATTTCTGCACTATTAATAGTTGTATTTGGACCAGACACATAACTATATTTCCCTATTTCTACATTACCAGAAATGCTTACACCTTTTCTTATAATATTCCTACCATGCAATTTCGCGCGTCTATCAATGTCATTAGATTCGATATGCAAACCATACTTATAAGACTGCACTTTCCAAAATATTAAACTGTAAACATTTGCTATTAATCTTTTCATACCATTATGCTTTCAAAATATTCTTTATAGAAGCAAAGTGTTTGTGTTTTTTTCATTTCAAGAACCGTCTTATCATGAGTGATAGGTTTCCTAATAATTGATTCAATTTTAGATGAAAAGTTTGGCTTTATTTCTATACTAGTTTGAGTTGAGCATATTTGTTTGTGTGTGTAATCAATTCTTGGCAGAGGAGATAAACCAATTGTGTGCACTCCAAACTTAATAGCACAAACATTTGCATGATAGCGTGATGCTATTACAAATTCAGCTCTCTTATATATGTTGAATAAAAAATCCGTACCGTCGTCACCTTGCAAGCACGGTGCGATAATTGTACTTTTTCTGACTAATGAAGAAGGTAAGTATTTAAGCGCCGTACCTATAGCTTCTACATCTTGATGAATATGAGGTACAAATACTGTTTTAAAACCACAACGCTGAGCTGTTTCAATTGTTTTTTCCAGCTCCATATAGTACCAATCTTTTTCGCCCTTGATACCACCTTCCATATCTAACTGATCATCAGTTATATTGATCGCAATATAATTATCATTAATTGGTAATGTTGTGCTATTTTTTGGTTTATAGAAATAGCCATGATCTAGAATCTCTACTATTCCTTCTAAATAATCGGGGCCGAAATCTTTTTTTATAGAATCAACTGAACCATCATTTCTAATTGCGATTGTTACATTATCACTTTCTTTGACATAATCTAAAAAATTTCTAAATTTATTATAATTTTCAGGCGGCACTGCACGATGAGGATTACAACCGACGCTCGTAATCAAAACTTTCGTCGTTATTTTTTTTAGTATTTCAGTTTCAATATCAATAGTTGTTCCATTTGATGAACCCTCGACCCAATAATCTAAGAAGCCTCCACCACCAAAGACTAAAAGATCATATTCATTTGCTAACTTGGCGAAGCTTTCATCAAAATTCAACTTATCATCACCTAAGTAATTTATATATGCCTTTCTTATTTCTAGTCTATCGATAGTATATTTATCTAACATGCTATCTAAAATTGATAAAAAACCAAGATGACTAGCATTGTCGCCAATATTCCCTTCAAACGCAGCAATATGTAGGATTTTCATTATTTCTCAAGATCCATAAATAGTTTTTGTTGACTTGTATTCCAGATATGTTCACTTTCAATCAAATTAATAAATAACTCATCACTTTTACCATCACCAAACTCCAGAGTTCGTTCAAAACTACAATTATCGACCCTGGCAATAGCTTCAGAAATCAGCTTTGCATTCTCAACTATGTTGATAATCGACGTTGCATTCGAACGATTATTCTGGCGTGAACCCAAATTAATTGTCGGTTTCCCATAGAACGGGACCTCTCTAATTCCAGCGCTAGAATTACCAACAATAAATTCAGAGTTTTTTAATAACGTCAAAAAACATTCAAAACGAATACTTGGGAATATTTTAAATCTAGAGTTACCTGAAAGTCTCGAAAGTTCATTAATTATAACTTCCGAACCATGGTCATTATTAGGAAAAATTACCACATAATTTTTTCCACTTGAAATAATACCGCTAATCGCTTCTGAAATATTTTGTGACAAATCATTCAACTCAGTTGTTACTGGGTGATACATAAATACAGCATAATTATCAAAATCTATTTCATATCGTTGCTTCACTTCATTAAGCGATGGTAGATTATCTGAAGTCATAATATCTAAGTCAGGAGAACCAATCACGAAAATATTAGATTTAGATTCACCTAACTGAATCAACCTAGATTTAGCCACCTCGTTAGAAACAAAGTGCAAATGCGACATTTTTGAAACTGAATGTCGTATAAGTTCATCGATTGTCCCCGATACCTCCCCACCTTCAATATGCGCTACCAAAATATTGTTCAACGATCCAACAATAGCTCCAGCCATCGCTTCAACACGATCCCCATGCACTACAATCATGTCAGGATCTAACTCTTTGGAATAGTCAGATAGTCCTTGAATTGTTTTAGCTAAGATCACATCCATTGAGTCGTGACCATTTTGGTTTATGTACTTGAATATTGATTTAAAACCAACTTTCTCAACCTCTGTCGCTGTCATCCCATATTTCGCAATCATATGCATACCAGTAACAAAGATGTGAGCCTCAAAATGATCGTGTTGCTCAACCCGAGTGATCAAACTTTTTAATTTACCAAAGTCAGCTCGAGTTCCAGTTAGAAACAGTATCTTTTTCATATTATTCAACGTGTTCTTTTTTAACTTGCGTATCTGCGGGAATAGCAGTTTTCGCGATTTTACCCAGTAGGCTTTCATAATCTTCCGCTAAGAAGTCACCTGTACCAGGGCGTTTCACCCACAGGTTATCACGGGTTAGTTCTTCGCCAGCTTTAACCTCTGTAATTGTCACAACACTTGCATACGCAAAATCGATGGTTACTTGCTCTTCTTTCGCTGCTTCTTTTTGACCACCACGCATTTCTGCCATACGTTTAGACTGATAGATAAGTTCGGCACACTCTTTTGCGTCCATTGAGCATACGATATCAGGGCCAGGACGGTCCTTTCTGTCAGTAAAGTGGCGCTCAAGTACCGATGCGCCTAAAGCGACTGCGCCCAAGCAAGCTGTATTATCAATACTATGATCGGATAAGCCAACAACCGCATCAGAGAATGCTTGTTGTAACTGCTCCATTGCACCCAAGCGAATTAGATGGTCAGGTGTTGGGTATAAATTGGTTGTGTGCAATAGGCAAAATGGCGTGCCGTGTTTGCGGAAGATCTTCACGGCTTTCTCAATAGAAGGGATGTCGTTCATACCAGTACTAAGAATGATAGGCTTACCAAAACTAGCGATAAGATCCAGAAGTGGATAATTATTACACTCACCAGAACCAATCTTGTAAGCAGGGATGTTCATGCGCTCTAGACGAAGTGCTGCTGCGCGAGAAAAAGGGGTACTAATGAAAATTGCACCTTTGGATTCTACGTATTGTTTTAGCTTTGTTTCATCTTCTTCATTGAGTGCACAACGCTCCATAATTTCATAGATAGAAACATCAGCATTACCAGGAATAACCTTTTTTGCTTCCCCACTCATTTCATCTTCAACGACGTGTGTTTGGTGCTTAATCACCTCTGCGCCACCTTCGATCGCAGCATCAACCATTTCGTATGCTACATCTAGTGAGCCTTCATGATTAATACCAATTTCAGCAATAACGAGAGGGGCATAATCAAGGCCAATTTTACGACCAGAGATTTCAAATATAGGGTTTGTCATTTACTCAGTTCCTTTAATTTTTTTTCTACAAGTTTAAAGTCTTCAATAGTGTCTATGTCTGTGGATTCAATTTCAGACATGATAAAAGGGAAGACATTACTTCTTGGGAAGTGGTTTATCTTTTTAAATTCAGCAACGGAAAATGCATAAATGGCGCCGTTGGGTTGAAATGCTTTTGGTAGCTCTTGCCTGCGCATATAAGGGGCTTCATCACTGAATAGCCCTTGAATTGAACCGTCACTCTGTTGGATGTAGGACTTAATAGGCGTATGTGTTGGCTCAAATACACTAATCACAAATGAAGCATCATTGTCCGTATATTGAATCAGAGCGTTGTTCAAGTGTTCACTTGTTCGAAGTGGTGAAGTAGGTTGAAGTAAAACCATATCTTCACATACGATAGCCTGATTTTCTAGCCATGTAATTGCATGTGATACGACATCAATGCTACTAGCGGTATCGCTTGCTAATTCAGCAGGTCTTAGGATAACCTTTGCACCAAACGCCTTACTTACTTCTACAATTTCTTCGTCATCAGTAGAAACGTAAATATCACTGACAAAATCACATTGCTTCGCAGCATTGATTGTTAGACCAATGAGAGGTATACCATTTAGCGGCAACACATTTTTACGCGGTAGTCCTTTAGAGCCACCTCGTGCTGTAATTAGCCCTATAAACTTCTTATTCATGATAAAATGCGTACTTTTAGTTGATATATAAACCTCAGACAACCCGCCATCTGAGACACTTTTCATTCATTTGAGACGGTCTATTTTCGACAATCCCTTATAAAACCTAGATTTTGCTACCTTTTTAAAAACCGCCCCAATAGGTCCTGTTTTTACTTTTTATCACTCACATACGCATAGTTATAATACCCATACCCATAGCTGCTCGATGCCTTCTTCTCAATCGCGTTAAAGATCACGCCTTTCACATCAATGCCCGATTGTTCAAATCGGCCTTGTGCAACTTCTAGCTCTTTGAGCGTGTTTTGACCAAAGCGCGCCACCATGAGCGTTGTACCGGCATGAGCGCCGACAATGCTTGGGTCTGTCACGGCCAGTACAGGCGGGGTATCGACAATAACTAGGTCATAATTGTCGCTCGCCCATTGGATAAATTCGGCAAAGCGAGGGTGCATAAGTAGCTCAGATGGGTTAGGTGGTACATGACCACGGGTTAACACATCTAGGTTATCTATGTTGCTGTGCTTAATGACTTCCTCGGTGGTGAGCTTACCGCTAAGTAAATCAGACAGGCCGTCATCCCATTTCAGGTTAAAGTTTTTCTGTAGGTAGCCTTTACGCATATCGGCGTCCACCAGCAAGACTTTTTGGCCTGTTTTTGCTGCCACGGCTGCAAAGTTGGTCGACACAAATGACTTACCAATGCCTGGCGCAGGGCCAGAGATCATCACCACGTTGTTTTTGGCTTCCATCATGGCGAAGTGCAAACTGGTGCGCAGGCCGCGCAGGGCTTCAATAGAGAGATCCGCTGGGTTACTCTCACAAAGCAGTTTGGCCACCTCAGTTTTGCGACGTTTGCGTGCATCCAGCTGCTGCTGAACTTCCGATTTAGGAATGCTCGCGTAAACCGGCATGCCCATCGCTTCTATCTCGTCTGGCGATTCAATGCCTTTGTGGAAGGCCGCTTTCACCAACACAAATGCGACGCTCAACATGCCACCTAACAACGTCGCTAACACTACAATGAGCGGTTTTTTCGGTTTCACTGGATGAGTGTATGACTGCGCCATATCGACAATGCGCACATTGCCCACGGTGCCCGCTTTTAAAATGCTCAGCTCTTGTACTTTATTGAGTAGTTGTACGTAGATTTGCTGGTTTACCTCTACATCACGCGTCATGCGTAGCACTTCGCGTTGTGTTTTTGGTAGCTTTTGAATTTGCTTGTTTAAGCGCTGCTTTTCAGACAGCAGTGTTTCGCGCTTTTCCAATAGCGAGCGATACGCAGGGTGGTCTTTGGTAAAGCGCTGGCTAATTTCACTCTCTTTAAAGGTAAGCTCGTTAAGCTGCGCTTCTAGCTCTACCATGACTTTGAGTGTTGACTGTGCCTCTAACCCTAAATCGACCGATTCGTTCTCTTGGCGGAAGCGGTTTAATGTGTCTTCTGCGCTGGTTAGGCTGGTTTTAATGTCTGGTAAGTGACCTTTTAAAAACTCTAAGCTCTTTTCCGCTTCTGCCGACTGCCTAGCCACGTTCTGCAAAAAGTAGTTTTGGCTAATGTCGTTCAGTACGCGCTCAATTTGCGGTTTGTGGTCGCCTTCTAAAGAGAGCTGTAAAATACCGGTTTGCTTGCCACGCTCCGAGATGGAGAGCGATTTTTGTAAATCACTAATGGCATCAATACGCGCTACCTTACCCAAACTAAACGGCTGCCCTTGCTCGCCCTCTAGGCTGGTCACAAACAGTTTGTAACCTTCCCCGATTGCCAGCTCGCCAACACGCCCTTCAAGAAGCACTCTGTCGTAGGCGTCTTGCAGTGAGTAAGTGGCGGCTTCTGTATCGAGCAGAGTTAACGTTAACGTTTTGTCTTCCAAATAGTAGAACTGCTCTGGCACCTCTAGGCGACCAACGTCGATTCTTGCTTGGTTACCCGATAGACGTGCCCAACCTTTACCAATAACAGGCAGGTATTTTGGCTGTGCTACCGTGGTTAAGTTTAACTTATCGACGGTTTGCCCAAGCACCATACGTGACTTAATTAGCTCAATTTCGGTCGTCGCCGACGACTCTTGAGCAAACATATCCCCCAACCCTTCACTTAATAGCGAAGACATGCCGCCACTTTTTTGCTCAACTTGGATTAGAGCATCGGCTTTATAGATCGGCGTCGACATCAACGCAAACACAACACCAGCACAAGCAAAGATGAAGGTAGTGACGATGATGATCCATTTGGCGTCGAGAAGGATGCCGAGCAGTTTGCCGAGATCGATTTCGTCGGGGGAGGAGGTTGGGGTTTGTGGTGTTGATGTTGTCATGATGAAAGTTTTAATTCCGGTTGAAGCTTTAAGTGATGGGCTTTGGGGGAGCGGTCCTTGGTAAGAGCGGTCCTTGGTTCTTGGTTCTTGGTTCTTGGTTCTTGGTTCTTGGAGGAGTTGAGCTCATCTAATTGATGTTGTAGGTGGCACTTTCCTCTTTGACAGAGCCTCGACGAATTTTTATTAGTTTTGCGAGCATTGCAGAGATGTGTTTTGCTTCACTAATGAACTCCCTCGATTTATCTTTGCTCAAGTAGTTCAACTCTGCAGCTATGTATAATTGTGTAATCATTTCTCCACATGAACCTTTCGCTATATAGAGAAATCTCGCGGACTCTTTTGCAGTTTCACGCTCTTCACCTTCTGCTATGTTAGAGGGAACTGATAGTGAACTTCTAGATAGTTGGTCTTTCATGCTGAAATTTTTGCAGTGCTCTAACTCTTTAATGACTTTTACGCATAGTCGCGAGCTCTTTTTCCAGACTTCTAGGTGTTCGAATTGCAAGGTAAGTTCCTTGGGTTTTGGGTCTAGGGTTTGGGCCTTGGTTCTTGGGCCTTGGTTCTTGGTTCTTGGTTCTTGGTTCTTGGTTCTTGGTTCTTGGTTCTTGGT